>NZ_JAIUJZ010000052.1:0-80606 GCF_020176775.1 Saccharopolyspora sp. 6M | reverse complement strand
GCGCCCCCCTCGGGTTTTGCACGCCCCCCGCGCGCTTGTGGTCTTGCTGCGGGGGGGGGGGGGGGGGGGGGGGCCCCCGGGGGGGCCCCCCCCGCCCCCGCTGCACGCCGCCGAGCACGCGGCGATCGGCTTGCTCCCGCTGTTCGCGACCTGCGACCGGTGGGACATCGGTGGTGTCTCCACTGCCCTGCACGAACACACCGGTCGGGCCACGGTGTTCGTGCACGACGGTCATCCCGGGGGAGCCGGCTTCGCCGACCGCGGCTTCGCCGCGTTGTTCCCCTGGTTGGCCGCGACGCGGGAGGCGATCGTCTCCTGCGACTGCCCGGCGGGTTGCCCGTCCTGCGTTCAATCGCCGAAGTGCGGGAACGGCAATGAACCACTGGACAAGGCGGGGGCGGTGGCTGTTCTCGACGTGCTCTCGACCGCGCACGGGGGAGACGCCGGGCAGGGCTAGGGCCTACGGCGGATCGGGTGGGCGAGGGGGTTCGCCGGTCCCCCTCGTCCCCGCCGTCGGTCCCCATCGGGGGTGCCCAGCTGGACGGGTCGGGCGTCCAGTGCCCTGGCGACTCTGGTTCGCGGTCGAGGCGGGGTAGTTGCCCGCGACGACGAGTTCGGCCACGTCTTGGACGGCGTCGGCACCGATGCGCAGGGCGTCACCGATGATCTCGGGGGACGGCAACCGCCACCCGCAGACCTCCGGCTTGACCCGCCAGTGCACGACTCCGTGGTGGAAGGTGCTCGGGGGAACCGGCAGCCAGCTGCCGGCGCTGTGCCTGCGGACCGCTCCGGCCGCGACCAGCTCGGGGCACGCCGCGGTGGCCGAGCCCCCTGCGGCGAGGAAGTACCAGCGGGCGTCCGGGGTCGCCACGATCGGAACCGGAACGCCCAGCGAGCGCAGCGCCCGCGCGGTGCGCCTGCCCAGTTCGGCACCGGTCTCCAGCGCCTCGACCTGGTCACCGGTCGCGACGAGCAGGCTGTACGGCTGCTCGGACCACCACCGGGCGACCTGGTCGACGCCGGCACCGAGCCGGTCCTGCCAGTCCGCGTGCACGGGAACGGGGTGCGCAACACCCGCCGGGTGCGCGGCGTCGGAGCCGGACCAGGCGCGGGCGCCCGCCTCGGAACCGACCGGGAAGGTGCCGGGCAGCACCGACCAGCCGCGAGACGCCAGCTCGATGGCCTGCACCCGGAGCTCGATCCGGAAGGCGCCCGCCCACCCGGTGACACTGGCCTCCACGGCAGCACCGGCTCCTCCGGGAGCGTTCGCTCCGGAAGCGCTGGGCCCCCTGTCCGCTGACCAGTCCATTACCTCTCCTCACTCGACCGTGGCGGATGCCTTCGCACCGGTGTGGCCGCTGCCCCGCGACCGGTCACCTGAGACCGACCACGATGTCGGGATCTCCTGCTCGCTTCCGCTCCATCAATCAACGTCATCCCACCCGGCCTCGTACACCCCCCATGTCGATGACCGGTCGCTCAGCGGCGACGAGCGTCCGGTCGCCGAGAGGGGCGCTGATATGCCGGAGTGTCGGTTCGCGGCGACGTGATCGCGCTCACCGGTCGTTCAGCCGGGGCGCGGGACCGCTCAGCGCGGGCCGCCATCCGGCGAACGGGTGACAGGACCGGCCCTGGCACGCCCGGTGACCTGCGGTGACAGCCCGCCCAGGCCCATCGAGGCCCGAACTTCGACCAGGACGCGCGCGTCGAGACCGGCCAGCTCGCAGTCGAGGACCCGTGCCCGCATCTCCGCCGCGACCCCGCGGGCCGCGGCGCAGGCGGGCGCGCCGCCCTGCTGGGCCCGGGCCGCGGCGGCGAGCGCCGCCAAGTCCGCGGCGCCGTCCGCGCGGTGCCGGGCCAGCATGACCGATCCGAGCACCATGCCGAAACCCACGATCGCGATCACGCCGAGGACGAGGGCCGCGGCGAGCACGGTGGCGACCCCGCGATCGGTGACCTCCTCCCGTTCGTCGCTTCCGAGCCGGTCGTTCCGATCGGCCGGCCGGCGGCCGGGGGGGGGGGGGGGGGGGGGGGCGGCCCCCGCCCCCCCCCCCCCCCCCCCCCCGCTCCCGCTCATGCGGCGGGTCCCGGACTCGGTGCCGCTCGGGCGGGTTCGGCCAAGCCCCGGGCGGCCGGTGGCCCGCCCGCGGGCGGGAGCTCGGCGCCGGGGGCTGGTGGCCGGTCCGGCTCGTCCGATCCTGGCTCCACCGGGATCGGCGCATCCGGCTGCGGCGCTGCGGAGGCCTGCCCTGGGGGTTCCGGGGCCGTGGCGGCCGGCGCCTCGGGTTCCGGGGCCGCGGCGGCCCGGCTGCTCCGCCACTGCTGCGGCAGGAGTCCCGGACCGGACGGCGCGGTGACCTCCGCGATGACGAGCCCGCGCTCGGCCGCGAGCACCAGCTCGGATCCCGTCGGAGCCGACCGGGCCACCGCGGCGCGGGCGCCGTCGTGATCGCCCCTGGCCGCCAACCGGGCCGCTTCGACCGCGGCGTCGGTGCAGCGGAGCTGCCCGAGCAGCACCCCGAACGCGGCCAGCACGAGCAGGAACACCGCCATCACCGCGCCGATGCCGATCGCGGCCTCGACGGTCACCGCACCGCGATCCGCTGCCGCTCCACCGGCGTGGTCCGCTTCGGCGGAGGAGCGCCGGTTCCCCGCCGCACCGGACGGCGCGGTCATCCGACGCCGTCCTGCAAGGCGCGCTCGATCAGCGAGGTGAGCCCGTCGGTCACCGAGGCCCCGGTCACCACCGCGTAGAGCGCCCCGGCGAACGCCGCGGCGGCGATCGTGCCGATGGCGTACTCGGCGGTGCTCATCCCGCCGTCACCGCGGAACAGGGCCCGCCACCGCCGCCGGACTCGCCGCCGCGCGCCCGCGACCAGGTGCAGCCCGCCGTCGATCGTCCGCACCGCGCACTCGGTTCGAACCGTCATCACCTTCTCCTCTCCACCGCCGGTCGGCCCCCCGGCCTCCGCCATCGACATCCGTTCGCCGGGCGCACCCGCCCGGATTCCTCCCGCAGCGCACTGATCGCGCGGTCGCGGTCACCAGGGCAGCGGCAGGCGCTGCACCATGCCGACCACCACCGGGAGCACTCCCAGGCACAGGAACGCGGGCAGGAAGCACAGCCCCAGCGGGGCGGCGACCCACACCGCCGCGCGCTGGGCCCGCGCCTGCGCGCGATCCGCCAGCTCGGCGCGGGACTCGGCCGCCAGCTCGGCGGCGACCTCGGCCAGTGCGCTCCCGGTCCGGGCCGTGCGCCGGGCGGCTCTCGCCAGCTCGGCGGTGCCGGGATGGCGCAGCGCCGGGTCCCAGGCCGCGACCGGGTCGGCGCCGAGTTCCAGCAGTCCTGCCACCTCCCGCAACGCGTCCCCCGCCGCACCGGGCAACTCGGCGGCGACCGCGCGCACCAGCACCACCGGCGGCAGTCCGGCGCGCATCCCGGCGGCGAGCAGGTCCCATCCCGCGGCCAGTGCCAACGGGTCCACCGGTTCACCCGCCACCTGGCGCCGGAACCACCAGAAACCGACCGCCGCCAGCAGCAGCGCACCCACCGGTCCGCCGAGCAGCGCGCCGCACAGCCCGCCCACCACCGCCGCGAGCGCCGACCGCCGACCGCGGCACCACTCGGCCACCGCCGGGGACCACCCGGGTCGGGCGGGTGCGGGCGGCAGCCGCGCCCGGGCGGGACCGGACGGCACGACCAGCAGGCCCAGCCCGGCGAGCGCAGCGGCCCACGGCGCGCCGCTCCCGACGGCTCCGGTCAGCGCGGTGGCCCCGGCCAGTTCGGCGGCGCTCACGTCCGCACCACCGATTCGGTGAGCCGGACGGTCCACACCACGCCCGCGCACAACAGCGCCACTCCCCCGACCAGCAGCGCCTGCCCGAGCACCCCGTGCGCGTGCACCGCCCGCGGTGCCGCGCCGGAGAGCTGGCCCAGCAGGAGTCCGAGCAGCGGCAGCGCGGCGAGCACCACCGCCGTAGACCGCGGACCGGCGAGCTTCGCGTCCACGTCCCTGGCGAAGGCCACCCGGTGTTCCAGGTCGCGGCGCACGGAATCCAGCGGTTCGGCGAGCGCGACCCCGTGCCGATCGGCCAGCGCCCACGCCCGACCGGCGCGCGCCAGCGGGTCCGCTCGCGCCGGACCGGCACCGGCGGGGTCGGCGGCGGCCAGCAGCACCGCGGCCGGGTCCCCGCCGAGCCGCGCGGTGGCGGCGAGGTCCCGGAAGAGTCCTGCCACGGCCGGGTCGGACTCCGCCGCAGCGCCCTCGGCCGCCGCGGCCGGGTGTGCTCCAGCGCGCAGCTCCGCGACGAGCATCCGGAGCGCGGACGCGAGTGCGGCCGCCCGGGCGGTCCGCCGCCGATCCGCACCGCGTCCCCGCCACCACCAGATCCCCAGCGCGGCGAGCGCGGCGGCGGCGAGCAGGCCGCCGATCCCGGCGAGCGCGGTGCCGAACAGGACTCCGCCCAGCACCGCCCACGGGGCCGCGCCGAAGGACGGGGCGCGGCGCCGCACCGGTTCCGGCCCCGGCCGCACGGTGGCGATGCGGGTCCGGGCGCGGACGTCCGGCCAGGTCAGCAAGGCCATCGCGGACAGCAGTGCGCTCAGCACGGCAGATCACCCCCGCGCGCTCGCAGCAGCGCGAGCAGGTCCGGCCTGCCCTCGCCCCAGCCGGTGCCGCGTTCCCAGGCGGGCACCACGCGCACCAGGTCTCCCTCGCGGCGCAGCACCCCGATCTCGGCGAGGTACCTGCCTCCGCCGGTGGCGCGCCGGACGTGCAGCACGACCTGCACGGCCGCCGCGAGCTGGCTGTGCAGCGCCTGCCGGGACAGCCCGCCGAGCGCGGCGAGCGCTTCCAGCCTGGCCGGGACCTCGGCGGGCGAGTTCGCGTGCACGGTCCCGCCGCCCCCGTCGTGCCCGGTGTTCAGCGCAGCCAGGAGTTCGCAGACCTCCGCGCCGCGCACCTCGCCGACGATCAGCCGGTCGGGGCGCATCCGCAGCGCCTGGCGCACCAGGTCGCGGATGCGGACCTCGCCCGCGCCCTCCACGTTCGCCGGCCGGGTCAGCAGCCGGACGACGTGCGGGTGCTCGGGTCGCAGCTCCCCGGCCTCCTCCACGCAGATGATCCGTTCGGTCCGGCCCACCTCGCCGAGCAGCGCGGCGAGCAGGGTCGTCTTGCCCGCGCCGGTGCCGCCGGTGACCAGGAACGCGAGCCGGTGCCGGACGATCTCTCGCAGCGCGGTGGCGCGCTTCTCGTCGAAGGTCCCGAGGCGGCGCAGCGCGCCCACGTCGTGCGAAGCGGGCCGCAGCACCCGCAGGGACAGGCAGGTGCCGTCCGCGGCGATCGGTGGCAGCACCGCGTGCAGCCGCACCGCCTCCCCCGACTCCGCACCGGGCAGCCACGCGTCGACCCACGGTTGCGCTTCGTCCAGCCGGCGGCCGGTGGCGACCGCGAGCCGCTGGGCCAGCCGCCGCACCCCGTCGTCGTCGGGGAAGGTGACCGAGCAGCGACGCAGGCCGTCTCCCCGGTCCACCCACACCTGGTCGGGTGCGGTGACCAGCACGTCGGTGACCCGCGGGTCCCGCAGCAGCGGTTCGAGCACCCCGGCCCCGAGGAATTCCTGCTGCAGCGCGCGCAGCGCGGCGAGCAGGTCGGTGTCGGCGACGAGCCCGCCGGACTCCTCGCGGACGGCCGTGGCCACCGCGGACGGGTTGAGCGGTGCGCCGCTGCCCGCGAGCCTGCGGCGCACCCGTTCGATCAGCTCGGTGTGCACGACGCCACCGCCCGTCCGGCCACGAGTTCGTCCAGGACGCGGAGTACTTCGCCGGTGGCCCGGGCGATCGGCCCACGGCTGCCCGCCCGGGTGGCGCACAGCCCGCCGCGGTCCACGGCGGCGGCGAGCGCGGGCTGGGTCCGCAGCACCGCGAGCACCTCGACGCCCACCGCGCGTTCGACGTCGTCGACGCGCAACCCGCCCGGGGCCGGGCCGCGCACGACCGCCAGCACCGGCCCGGCCGCGTGCTCGCGCACCAGCTCGGCGGTGCTCGCCGCGGAGGCGCAGCCGCGCACTTCGGCCGGAACCACCAGGACGACCAGGTCGGCGCGCCGCAGCACTGCCGCCGCCGGTTCGAACGGCGTCCGCGGCAGGTCGCAGACCACCACGTCCCCGGCGCGCCGTCCCGCGTCGAGCACCGCGCGCACCGAGGTCGCGGTGGGGCCGTTCGCCGGGCCGCTCCGGTCGCAGGAGAGCACGGTGAGCCTGCCCCGCCCGAGGCGGCGGCCCGGCAGCGCCGCGCGCAGCGCACCCGACGGGATCCGGCCGTCACCGACCGACAACCCGGACCAGCGCAGCCCGGAGGAGCCCTCCACGCCGGCGGTCAGGTCGAGCCCACCACCGGCCGGATCGCGGTCCAGCAGCAGCGCGCCGTCCCCGCGACGGGCGGCGGTCACCGCGGTGGCCGCGGCCAGGGTGGACGCCCCGGCACCGCCCGCGCCGCCGAGCACGGCGAGCACCCGGCCGTCCCCGGGTGACGCGCGAGCGCCGTCGGCGACATCGGTGAGCAGCTCGACCAGCCGGAACTCCTCGGCGGGCGGACCGAGCAGCGCTTCCGCCCCGACCTCGAACGCCGGTCGCCACAGCGGTCCCACCCCGCCCCTCGTCAGCACCACGACGCCTGGCCGGCGCGGGAGTTCCGCGACCAGCGCCTCGGCGGCGGCCGGGCCGTCGAGCAGGACGAGCGCCGCATCCCGCCAGCGGTCGCCGGGGGCGGTCCCGCCGTCGTGCCGCCGCAGTTCGCAGCCCGCGACGGCGGCGAGGCGGGCGACGTCCTCAGCGAGCGCCTCGTCGGCGGTGATGAGCAGCGGCGTGGTGGTCGTGGACATGCGAGGTCCCCGTTCGGATCCGGGCTGATCGCGGGTGTCCGAAGGTGGTTCCGGCCGTTCTCCCGCTCGTCATCAACGGTGACCGAGGCGGAACCCCGCGTCGATCCCCGAATCGCGAATCTGTGGACGAAACGGGTACCTGTGGACAACCTGTCCCCCGGTTCAGCGAGCCGGATGGTCGGAGATTGCCGAAACCGAACCGCTGGTCAGGGAAAACCGCACATGCGCGCCACTTCGACAATGCCATTCCGATGGGGCGGAGAACTCGACCGGATGCGCCGGAGATCATCTCCCGGCAGCGCGGAAAGGGCCCGCGCCCGGTCGCGGGAACAATGGAAAGGGTGGCCCGGCAGCGCGGGAGCGGCGAAAGCCGAACGAGGGCGACCCGCCCGGTGGAAATGGGACGACCCCCGTCAGGGGGGAGGGACGGGGGTCGTCGAGAGTTCAGCTCCGGGGGGGCGAGCTGAACCCGTCCGGGGCTCCCGGACCCCTCAACTGTAGCGCCCCGTGCCCCTCACACGCGCCCCGTCCATTAGGAGGAACGTCGGCCGCCGCACGCACCCCCGGAAACTCAGCGTGCAGGCCATCCCGCGCGGGCGCACGCCTGGCCCCACCCCCGCGGGAGGCGCTCCGACACCGTGGGTGACTGGTGCGATCGGCGGAACGTGCAGCCGTCCGGACATCGCCGATGTTTCGTATGCTGTGCCTCGTGACAGCGCCCGCGAACCCACCGGCCGCCACCGAGCCTCGGGCGGCGGCATTCTTCGACTTGGACAAAACGGTCATCGCCAAATCGAGCACGCTCGCATTCAGCAGACCGTTCTTCCAAGAAGGCCTCATCAACCGCAGGGCGGTGCTCAAAAGTGCCTACGCGCAATTCGTGTTCATGCTGGCCGGTGCCGACGCGGACCAGATGGACCGGATGCGCGCGCACATCACCTCGCTCTGCGCCGGATGGGATGTCGAGCAGGTCAACGCGATCGTCGAGGAAACCCTGCACGACATCGTCGACCCGCTGGTCTACAAGGAGGCCACCCAGCTCATCGCGGAGCACAAGGAGCAGGGCCACGACATCGTGGTGCTCTCCGCTTCCGGGCAAGAAGTCGTGGCTCCGATCGCCGCGCTGCTCGGTGCGACGCATTCCGCGGGCACCCGGATGGTGGTCTCCGGCGGCAGGTACACGGGTGACGTGGAGTTCTACTGCTCGGCGGAGAACAAGGCCGCGGCGGCCCGCGAGCTCGCCGAGCTGCACGGCTACGACCTGGCCGCCTGCCACGCGTACTCGGACTCGGTGACCGACCTGCCGCTGCTGGAGGTCGTCGGCCACCCGACCGCGGTGAACCCGGACCGCGGGCTGCGCAAGCACGCCGCCCAGCGCGGCTGGCCGTCGCTGGCGTTCGAGCAGCCCGTCTCGCTGCGCGCCCGCTTCCCCACCCCGTCCCGGGCCGCGGTGACCGCCGCCGGGGTCGGCGTGGGAGCGGTGGCCGCCGCCGGTGCCGCCTGGTGGGGACTGCGCAGGCTGCGCCGCGGCCGCTGACCCGCGCCACCAGCGGAAGCCCGCCCGGAAACGATCAGCGCGCTGGGGATTGCAGCGGTCCGGAGCGGGGTCTACAAAGGAGGTGCGGACTCCGGTTCGGCCAGGGACGGCGCGGAGGAGAAGCACCGTCCACCCCGTCCGGGCTCCGTGCGTGAGGACGGAGCACCCACGCGCTGCCGCCACGTGAGGCCGGTCGTCGAACGGGGTTGCGTACCGGGACGCCGGACGCCTAGCCCGGAAGTTACGACATTCGTGCACGCTTGGTAACCCGTCCGAACACGCGAAAGGCGGTGCTCGCCGAGGCGGGCGCCCCCGTTTCGCGCGCGGGGCGGGCCCGACCGGAACGCACCCGGCGTGTCGGATCATCCCGGATGCGCTGATCAGGGCCGTTCGCGCCGATCACCCACCGGATGGCGTTGACCGGGCACGGGCACGTGAGTAGCTTCCGAATTCCACCCCCGTGGTGGTGGACGACTTTCCGCCCCCGCCCGCCGACCCCGACCCGGCGCCCCGCCGCGGGACCGTGGGCACAGCCCCAGGAGGTCCCCGTGGGCTTGAAACGCTCCCACCGGCTCCCCGCCGCCATCGGCAGCGTCGTGGCGGTGCTCGCCGTGGGCGGTGGCCTGTCCGCCGCGGGCGCGCAGGAACCCGCGCCACCCCCCGTGCACAGCGCGGTCGACCCGTCCGTCCAGGCGAAGGTGCAGGGCATGACGCTGGAGGAGAAGGTCGGCCAGCTCTTCGTGACCTACGCCTACGGGCGTGCCGCCGACGCCCCGCACCCGCAGAACCGGACCGAGTTCGGCGTGGACACCCCGGCGCAGGTCGTGCAGCGCTACCACCTCGGCGGCCTGATCCACTTCACCTGGACCGACAGCCTCCACGAGCCACGCCAGATCGCGGAGCTCTCGAACGGGGTGCAGCAGGCCGCGGTGTCCTCCGGGGCGGGGGTGCCGCTGCTGATCTCCACCGACCAGGAGCAGGGCCAGGTCACCCGGATCGGCGAACCGGTGACGCAACTGCCCGGCAACATGGCGCTGGGCGCGGGCCGCAGCCCGGAGGACGCCGAGACGTCCGCGCGGATCACCGGCGAGGAACTGCGCGCGATGGGCCTGAACCAGAACTTCGCGCCCAGCGGGGACGTCAACGTGAACCCGGCGAACCCGGTGATCGGGGTCCGCTCGTTCTCCTCAGACCCGGCGCTGGCCGCGCGGCTGTCCGCGGCGGCGGTGCACGGCTACCAGGACGGCGCGAACGTGGCCGCGGCGACCAAGCACTTCCCGGGGCACGGCGACACCAACCAGGACAGCCACACCGACCTGCCCGTCATCGAGCACACCCGCGAGCAGTGGGAGCAGCTGGACGCGCCCCCGTTCCGGGAGGCGATCGCGGCGGGGACCGACGCGGTGATGAGCGCGCACATCGTGGTCCCGAAGCTGGACGACTCGGGCGAGCCGTCCACGTTGTCGCCCACGGTCCTCACCGGGATGCTGCGCGACGAGCTGGGCTACCGCGGCGTGATCGTCACCGACTCGCTGCAGATGGACGGGGTGCGGGCGAAGCACTCGGACGCGGAGATCCCGGTGCTGGCGCTGCAAGCGGGCGCCGACCAGCTGCTGATGCCGCAGAACCTCCAGGTCGCGATCGACGGGGTGCTGGGCGCGGTGCGTTCCGGCGCGCTCACCGAGGAGCGCATCGACGCCAGCGTCGAGCGGATCTTGGAGCTGAAGCGCAAGCGCGGCGTGCTCGACTCGCCGTTCGTCGACCCGGCGGCGGTGGACCGGGTCGTCGGCAACGCCGAACACCGCGAGCAGGCCCAGCGGCTCACCGACCGCACCACCACGGTGCTGCGCGACGACGCGCACGAGCTGCCGCTGCGGGACCCGGGCCGGGTGCTGGTCACCGGGGCCGGGGACCAGGCGACCGCCGAGCTGGCGGAGCGGTTCCGCGCCCGCGGCCGGGAAGCGGACTCCCTGCCGACCGGCATGACGCCGACCAGCGGGCAGGTCAGGCGGGCGGTGGACGCGGCGCGCTCGCACGACACGGTGGTGGTGCTGACCAACGCGGCGTGGAACGGGACGAACGCGGCGCAGCGCGACCTGGTGCGGGCGTTGCAGGACTCCGGCACGCGGGTGGTCGCGGCAGCTCTGCGGGACCCGTACGACGCGGCGCACGTCGAAGAGGTGCCCACCTGGCTGGCGACCTACTCGGACAAGCCGGTGGCGATGGAGTCGCTGGCGCGGGTGCTGCTCGGCGAGGTCTCCCCCGCCGGGAAGCTGCCCGTTCCGGTGCCCACCGCGGACGGCACCGGGCAGCGGTTCCCGTTCGGCCACGGACTGAGCTGGTGACCCCGATGCCGTTGAGCAGACGGGGTTTCCTGGTCTCGACCGCGGTGTCGGCCCCGCTGCTCGGCGCGACCAGCGCCTGCGCCGCGGAGCAGGACGGCCCGGTGCCCGGGTCGCTGCGCACCGGAGCGGACGTGCTCGCCGCCGAGGGCTGGCAGCGGCTCGCGGGCCGCAGGCTCGGCGTGATCACCAACCCGACCGGGGTGCTTGCCTCGCTGGAGCACGTGGTGGACGCGATGCACGCCGGCGGAGCGGTGGACGTCGCCGCGGTCTTCGGCCCGGAGCACGGTTTCCGCGGCACCTCCCAGGCAGGCGGTTCGGAGGGCGACGTCCGCGATCCGCGCACCGGACTGCCGGTGTACGACGCGTACGGCGCGGACGTGCCGAAGCTGGCCGCGATGTTCCGCGAGGCCGGGGTGGAGCGGGTGGTGTTCGACATCGCCGACGTGGGCGCCCGCTTCTACACCTACATCTGGACGATGCACCAGGCGATGCAGGCGGCCGCGCAGGTCGACGCGGAGTTCGTGGTGCTGGACCGGCCGAACCCGATCGGGGGCCGCCGGGTCGAGGGACCGGTGCTGGATCCGCGGTTCACCTCCGGGGTGGGCCTGCTGCCGATCGCCCTGCAGCACGGCATGACGATCGGCGAGCTGGCGCGGCTGTTCGACGCCGAGCACTCCGACACCCCGCTGGGCGACCGGCTGTCGGTGGTCCGGGTGGAGGGCTGGCAGGGGCGCGGCGCGGAGCCCGCGGTGCCGTGGGTGCCGCCGAGCCCGAACATGCCGACGCCGGACACCGCGATGGTCTACCCGGGAACGGGGTTGTTCGAGGGCACGGTGCTGTCCGAGGGCCGCGGCACCACCCGCCCGTTCGAGATCATCGGCGCACCGGGCATCGATTGGCGGTGGGCGGAGGAGCTGAACGCGGCCGGGCTCGCCGGGGTGCGCTTCCGGGAGACCTACTTCGTGCCCACGTTCTCCAAGCACGCCGAGCAGACGTGCGGCGGCGTGCAGCTCTACCGGGACGGCGACGTGGACCCGGTGCGGCTGGCGATCGCGATGCTGGTCTCGGCGAAGCGGCTGTACCCGGAGGTGTTCGGCTGGCGGCCGGACGGCATGTTCGACAAGTTGGCCGGTACGGACCGGGTCCGCGGCATGATCGACGCGGGCGCGGAGGTGGACGAGATCGTCGGTTCCTGGCGGGCGGACCTCACCGGGTTCCGGCGCTCGCGGGAGCGGTTCCTGCTGTACCGGTGAGGCCGGGTCGTTCGAGCGAGGGGTGAGGTCGTGATGCGCAGAGCGCTGGTGGCGCTGGTCCTGGCGTCGGTCACCGCGGCCACCGCGGGGCCCGCGTGCGCGTCGTCCCCGGACGGCGCGGGCGGCCGCTTCGACCGGCCGCAGCAGGGCTTCGCGCCCGCGGACACGGTGCTGCGACCGGGCACCCCGCAGCAGGTGGGGCTGGATCCGGCGCCGATCGACGCGGCGCTGCGGCGGATCGCGGCCTGGACCGAGGTGGTGCCGGGCAGGCAGCACCCGATGTACGCGGGCGCGGTGGCGCTGCTGGCGCACGACGGCGTGGTGGTCCGGCAGGACGCGTTCGGCCGCGAGGTGCGCTACGCGGACGGGACGGGCACCGAGCTGCCGCCGCAGGAGCAGGAACCGGTGCGGCCGGACACGATCTTCGACGTCGCGTCGATCACGAAGCTGTTCACCTCGATCGCCGCGTTGCAGCAGGTCGAGGACGGCGCGGTGGAGCTGGACGCGCCGGTCGCCCGGTACCTGCCGGAGTTCGGTGCGCACGGCAAGGAATCGATCACCGTGCGCCAGCTGCTCACGCACACCTCGGGGCTGCAGGCCGAGGTGAAGCTGTGGAAGCTGCCGCCGCAGGAGCGGATCCCGCACGTCATGGGCCTCACCCCGCAGCACCCGCCCGGTTCGGGCTACGAGTACTCCGACCCGAACATGATCACGTTGGGCGTGCTGGTGTCCCGCGTCGCGGGCGAACCGCTCGACGAGGTGGTGCGGCAGCGCATCACCGAGCCGCTCGGCATGACCGACACCGGCTACAACCCGCCGCCGCAGGAACGGCACCGGATCGCGGCCACCGAGTTCCAGGCCGATCCGCCGCGCGGCATGGTGCGCGGCGAGGTGCACGACGAGAACGCCTGGTCGCTGGGCGGGGTCGCCGGGGAGGCCGGGATCTTCTCCACCGCGCACGACCTGGCGGTGCTCGGCCAAGCGCTGCTCAACGGCGGCAGCTACGGCGGCGCGGAGCTGCTGGACGAGGACTCGGTCGAGCAGATGCTCACCGACTTCAACGGCGGCTTCCCGGGGAACTCGCACGGGCTGGGCTTCGAACTGGACCAGCGCTGGTACATGGCGGGGCTGAGCGGCCCGCGGTCGGCGGGGCACACCGGTTATACGGGCACTTCGCTGGTGCTGGACCCGCTGTCGCGCTCGGTGGTGGTGCTGCTGACGAACCGGGTGCACCCGTCCCGGGAGTGGGGGTCCAACAACGAGGCCCGGCAGGTGCTCGCGCAGGGCGTGGCGGAGTCGCTGGCGGTGCGCCCGGAGCACGGTTCGCGCGAGTGGTCGGCGCCCGCCGCGGAACCCGCGACCTTGACCACCCGGGAGCTGGGGCCGGTGGCCGGGCCCGCGCAGGTGTCCTTCGACGCGTTCGTCGACACCCAGCGGGACGGCGACGGGACCGATGCGCTCGTGGTGGAGTCCAGCGCGGACGGCGGTGCCTCGTGGCGCCCGGTGCCGGTGGAGGCGAGCGGCGACGGCGCACCGGAGGGACCGCAGCGGGTGCTGGCGGGTTCCGGGCACCGCGCGTGGTGGCAGGTGCGGGGCGCGGTGGACGCGGCTCCGGGGCAGCGGATCCTGGTGCGCTGGCGCTACGCGCCGGACGCGCGGTACACCGGGCGCGGGGTGCAGCTGGACGGCATCTCCGCGGCGGACCGGGAGCGGACCTTGCTGGACGGGGAGCTGGAACCGCAGGGGCTGCGCGCGGAGGGCTGGCGGGAGGTGGAGCGCTGAACGGCCCGGAGCCGAGCGTCCCGTTGCTCCCGATCGGGTGTACCGCCCGGGAATCCGGAATAGCCGCGCCTCCGGCCGCGTCGTGACCGGTGTTCATCGTCGAGCACCAGGAGGCAGCGCTCATGGCCGCGATCCCGCAGGAACTGGCCGAGATCCTCAGCAAGCGCGCGTTCGCGCACATCGCGACCCTCGGTCCGCGGGGCGAGCCGCAGTCCAGCCCGGTGTGGGTCGAGTGGGATGGCACGCACGTGAGGTTCAGCCAGACCACCGGCAGGCAGAAGTACCGGAACCTGCAGCGGGATCCGCGCATCGCGGTGTCCGCGCACGACCCGGAGAACCCGTACCGCTACGTCGAGATCCGCGGCCGCGTCGCCGGGTTCGAGCCGGATCCGGACAACGCGTTCATCAACAAGATGGCGAAGAAGTACACCGGTGAGGACGAGTACCAGTGGGGGCAGCCGGGGGACGAGCGCGTGGTGGTGCTCGTCGAGCCGGAGCACGTGCCGGGCGCGTAGTCCGGCCTCGGCGGGACGCGCGGTGGCTCCTGCCGCGCGCTCCGCGTTCGGGGCGGTCGGGCGGCGACCCGTCCGGCCGGGTCGGCCGAGCCACCGCTCAGTTCGTCTCGGGACTGGGCAGGTGCGGGCCGAGGTGTCCGATGTGGACAGATGCGGACCGTCCGCGGGTGTCGTCGTAGTAGTGCAGGCGGGGCGCGACGCCACCGCTGCGCTCGATCTTGACGTGGGCGGCGAAGAAGGCGTGCCCGGACGGATCGACCTCCACCGGCACCGGGAAGGTGCGGGCGTTGCGGTAGCGCGGCGTGTTGACCACCAGCTCGGTCTCCCCGGAGGCGATCAGCGTCGGGGAGATCCCGCGCGCACCGCCGTGCGCGCGGACGAAGTGGGCGAACCCGCGCAGGTCCGGGCGGGCGTGATCGATGGCGGTGGCGCGTTCGCGCGCGTACGAGTCCAGCAGCACCAGCACGTTCCAGGTGCGGCGGAGCCACTGCGCGCTGCGGTGATGACCGTCCAGTTCGGACGGATCGACCTGCGGACCGAAGCGCAGCGCGGGCAGTGCGCGGTGTGCCGCGTCGAGCAGGTCGGCGAAGCGGTTCACGGCCGGCCCGGCGTCCGCCGCCGCTACGGCACGACCGGGACCGCCGAGTTCCCCGTCCGCCGTCCCGGCGTCGGACGGATCGGACTCGGGCTGCCCGGCGTCGGACGGCCCGGCATCGAACGACCCGGCGCCCTTCCCCGCTCCGGTGGTGCGCCGCAGCGCCGCGACGCGTCGGCGCGCCAGCAGCAGCCGGTCTTCGGCCGCGTCGAGTTCTTCCGCGTACAGCGCGGATTCCAGTTCGGCGTCGTGCGCCGCGCGCCACGCGGCGGGGACGGATCCGCGGCGCAGCAGCGCTTCGGCCTCGTCCCGCTCGCCCCGCAGCCGTCCGACGAGCTCGGCCAGCCGCCGCCGGGAGTCGGCGGACCGCCGTTCCCGCCGCCGCGCGCGTTCGGCCGCGGCGCTCCGCTCGTCGAGCGCCCGAGCCGCGGAATCGGCCTGGTCCCGGGCGGCGTCCTCCTGCCCGGCCGCGGCGCTGAGCCGGTCCCGCAGCACCCGCGCACCACCGTCGTCGGCCGCGGGCAGCCAGCGCAGTGCGCCGCCGCGGGTGTCGGCGGTGACCCGGCGGTCGTGCATCGGGTCGAACAGCAGCGCCTGCCAGGCGTCCCCGGTCGTCCGGATCGCGCCACCGGCCCGCCAGCTGCTCGCCCGCAGCACCGCGTCCACCAGCTTCCGCCATTCCCCGGCGCGGTGGAACCGGTCCCGCGGCAGCACCGGGTCCGGTTCGTGATCGACCCACCACGGCGGCAGGTACAGCCGGGCGGCGCGGGCGGGGATCCGGCGTGCGGGCGGGAGCAGCGCGTCCACCCGGTCCCGCACCGAGTCGTCGGCGGGCAGCAGCCCGCACAGGCCGCGGGTGGCGTTGCGGAAGCGCAGCAGTTCCGGCGGGAGCGGCCGGGCGAAGTCGTCGTTGTAGACCAGCACCGGCGAGTCCCGCACGCCTTCGTCGAAGGTGTGCACCAGGAAGTCCACGTCGTCGAGTTCCACCAGCGGGTTCTGCTCGGTCAGCGAGTACGCCCCGCGCGGGTCCCGCGGTCGCGCGGCGAGCAGTCCCAGCTTCTGCACCGGGCTCACCTGGTCGCGGAGGGACCAGGGCCGGGCGGCTTCGGCGTAGACCCAGAAGGCGTGCGCGTCGCCGGAGCCGGGTGCGGCCACGAGCGCGGCGCGCACTTCGCCGGTTCCGCGACCCCAGCTCACCCGCCAGCGGCGCGGCAGCTCGGCGCCGGGTTCGCGTCCTTCGTCGATGAGCCGCAGTTCGCCCGCTTCGTGCAGCCGGACCAGCGCGCTCCCGGCGTCGAGCAGCTCGGGTCCCGCGTGGCCTGCCGCGCAGAACGCGGTGCGGCGCAGCGGTTCCGGTGCGGTGCCGCTCATCGCGGTTCCGGTCCGACGTGCCCGACGTGCACCGCACCGGTGGGTCCGGCGGTGTCGTCCAGGTAGTGCAGGGCGGTCGGTGGATCGCCGGCGTGGTCGAGCAGCACGTGGTCGCGGAACGCGGTCCAGCCGGTCGGGTCGACCGCTTCGGGGACTCGGAAGGTGGTGGCGGCGTCCGCCGGGGCGCGTCGCAGCGCCGGGGCGCCGATCCCGCCCGCGCGCAGCAGCGCGGGCAGCGAGCCGCCGGGCGCCGCGGCGTGCTGGGCGAGCAGGTCGAGCACCTGGTCGCAGCGCCGCGCCCGCGCGCAGTCGAGGCGGTCCACCTCGGCGCGCACCTCGGGTCCGAAGTGGACTCCGGGCCGGTCGGCCGAGCCGGCCGGTCCGAGCTCGGCGGGTGCGCCGCGGCCGCGCAGCCGGTCCTCCTCGGCGCGGAGCCGTTCGAGTTCGCGCTCGCACTCGGCGAGCCGCGCCGAGCGGGCCGCGCCGAGCCGTAGCGCTTCCGCGGTGCGGCTCCGCGCGGCGCCGAGGGAGGTCCGGGCGAGCCGTTCCCGCACCGCGTCGCGTTCGGCGCGCAACCGCAGCACGCCGCCCGCCAGCACCCGGCGGGACCGGTCCAGCTCCGCGGTGCGGGCGGTGCGCCGGTCGATCTCGGCGTCGAGCTCGTGCGCGGCGGCGGCGCGCCGCGCGGCGGTCCGGCGGGATTCGGCCTGCCGCGCTCCGGCCCCCTGGATGCGCTGGCGCAGGTCGGACTTGTCGGCGCCGCCCGCGGTGGCGAACCACCGCTCCCCCGGCCCGACGGGCGAGTCGGCGACGCGCTGGTCCTGCCAGCCGGTGGCGAACAGCAGCGCCCACGGTTCGTCCGCGTCGTCGGCCGCGGGCGAGCGCCACCGGGACACCCGCAACGCGAGCGCGGCGGCTTCGTCCCAAGCGGCGGGATCAGCCGCGTCCACTTCGGACAGCAGGGGATCGTCGCGTTCGGCGGCCCACGGCCCGGGCAGGAACAGCCGGGCGCCGCGGTGCGGGATCCGCAGCGATTCCGGCAGTTCCGCGTCGAGGCGGCGCGCCACCGCGTCCCCGACGAACACGACCGGGGCCGTACCGGCGGTGGCCTTGCGGAACTCCGCGGTCGCCCGCGGCACCACCAGCGGACGTCCCGCCTCGCGGTCGACGTGCCGGACCAGCACGGCCGTCCCGCCGCGCCGGTCCCGGATGGCGGCGAGCAGCCCGGCGAGGTCGTCCGGGTCGTCGCGCAAGGTGGAACCGGTGACGGCGAGCCCGCTGCGCGGGTCGGCCAGCGGGAACCGGGCGAGCCCGGCGCGCGGCAGCGGCGACGGGACTCCGATCCCCCACCCGCCGGGGGTGCGCGCGGCGAACCAGCACCGCACCAGGTCGTCCCGCGCCAGCAGCACCAGCACCGCCGAGACCGGGCCGTCCGCGCGCTGCCACGTCATCCGCCAGCGCAGCGGCGCGTCCGGGTCGGCGCGGTCCAGCGCGCCGCGGTCGTAGAGCCGCAGGGCACCCGCCTCGTGCTGCTGGAGCAGGAATTCGGCGTGCTCGTCGACCGGGGCGGAGACCGATCCGGTGGCGCAGAACAGCTCGGAACCGAGGTCCGCTGGCCCGCTCATGTCACCCCGCTCCGCGCCGTGGCATCTGCCCGAAGCCTAGCGAACGGGCGGTGCAACCCGGTGGCCGCCGACCACCGTCCACCCGTCGGCAGAGTTCCACACCAGCACCCCGACCAGCGCGGGAAGGCACCGGAGATACCCGCATTGACCTGCACAGATCCTCGTCAGTAAGTTTCCCACATGGCCCTTGACGACGCGTCGACCGAAGCCGGTGCGACCAGCCCGCTGGTCCGGATCCGCTCCCTGCTCCCGGGCCTGGCCAGGGCCGAGCAGCGGGTCGCCAACATCGTGCTGTCCGCGCCGGCCTCCATCGCGCGGCGCAGCATCACGGACGTGGCCGAGGCCGCCGGGACCAGCGAGACCACCGTGACCCGGTTCTGCAAGGCGATCGGCGTCGGCGGCTACCCGGATCTGCGGATCGCGTTGGCCGCGGACACCGCCCGCACCTCCAGCCGGGACCGCGACCTCGGCGGCGACATCGAGCCGGACGACCGGCTGGAGCAGATCATCGACAAGGTGGCCTACGCCGACGCGAAGGCGGTGGAGGAGACCGCCGGGCAGCTGGACGCGAACGCGCTGGCCGCGGTGGTCGAGGCCGTCGCGGGCGCCCGCCGGATCGACGTCTACGGGGTGGGGGCCAGCGCCTTCGTCGCGCTGGACCTGCAGCAGAAGCTGCACCGCATCGGGTTGACCTGCTTCGCCTGGTCGGACACGCACGCGGCGCTGACCTCGGCGGCGCTGCTGCGGGAGGGCGACGTGGCGCTGGGCATCTCGCACACCGGCGCCACGACCGAGACCGTCGAGGCGCTGCGCGAGGCGGGCCACCGCGGCGCGATCACGGCCGCGCTCACCAACTTCAGCCGCTCCCCGATCACCGAGGTGGCCGACCAGGTGCTGACCACGGCGGTGCGCGAGACGACGTACCGATCGGGTGCGATGGCGAGCCGCATCGGCCAGCTCACCGTGATCGACTGCCTGTTCATCGGGGTGGCGCAACGCCACATCGACGAGGCGAAGGCGGCGCTGGACGCCACCTACGAGGCGGTCGGCGCGCACCGGCTCGGTGCCCGCCCGGACCGCCGACGGCACAAGGAGGACGGCCGATGAACCGCGACGCCGAGGGACCCGCCGTGCGGGTGGACGCCCCCACCGAGCGCACCAACGAGCGGACCAGGGACATCGACCTGCTGCCGACGCTCGACGTGCTGCGGGTGCTCAACGCCGAGGACCGGACGGTGCCGGAGGCGGTGGGCCGGTCGCTCCCGGACCTGGCGCGCGCGGTCGACCGGGCGGTGGCCGCGCTCCGCGGCGGCGGCCGGGTGCACTACGTGGGCGCGGGCACCTCGGGCCGGCTGGCGGTGCTGGACGCGGCCGAGCTGATCCCCACCTACAACGTGCCCGCGGACTGGGTGGTGGCGCACCAGGCGGGCGGCGCCGGAGCGTTCCAGAAGCCGGTGGAGAACGCGGAGGACGACGCCGAGGCAGGGGCGGCGATGGCCCGGGCCGAGGTGGCCGCGGGGGACTTCGTGCTCGGGCTGACCGCGTCCGGCCGCACCCCGTACGTGCTGGGCGCGCTGCGCGCGGCGCGCGAGATCGGGGCGGGCACGGCGCTGATGTCGGCGAACCCCGAATCGGCGGGCGACGCCCCGGCCGACCTGACCATCGCGGTGGACACCGGGCCGGAGCCGATCGCGGGTTCCACCCGGATGAAGGCGGGCACGGCGCAGAAGCTGGTGCTCACTTCGTTCTCCACCGCCGTGATGATCCGGATGGGCCGCACCTACTCGAACCTGATGGTGAGCCTGCTGGCGACGAACGCGAAGCTGCGCGGCCGCACCGTCGAGATCCTGCGGGAGGCGACGGCCGCGTCCGAGGACGAGTGCGCGCGGGCGTTGAACGCGGCGGACGGCGACCTGAAGACCGCACTGGTGCACCTGCTGACCGGCGCCGAAGTCCCCCGCGCCGCGGCCGCGCTGACCGCCGCCGACGGCCGGGTCCGCGACGCCCTCCGCACCCTCGGCAGCTGAGCCGATCCGGCAGTCAGGCCATGCCGGTGGCGACGCGGCCGAGGGCGGTGAACAAGCTCGCCCAGAAGCGTTCGGTGTCGAGGACGGTGGCGACCTCGGCGTTGTGCAGCTCGGCGGGGGCGGCGAAGTCGGTGACGGTCATGCCCGAGGTGAACCGGCCGTGGACCTCCACGTCGACCCGCGCGGGCACCGTGGTGAACATGCCGGGGTCGAGCGCGTAGGCGATGGCGCACGGGTCGTGCACGGCGGGGCCTTCCACGCGGTACTGCGGGTGCTGCCCGTAGAAGTCGAGGATCGGCGAGATCAGCTCGGCTTCCAGCCTGCCCAGCCCGGCGAACCGGCCCCGGACGGCGGCGGTCGCGCGGGCCTGCGCGGTGAGGTCGAGGCCGATCATGGTGGTGCGCCAGCCGGCGCC
Source organism: Saccharopolyspora sp. 6M (assembly GCF_020176775.1). Lineage (NCBI taxonomy): Bacteria > Bacillati > Actinomycetota > Actinomycetes > Pseudonocardiales > Pseudonocardiaceae > Saccharopolyspora > Saccharopolyspora sp. 6M. The sequence goes on along the minus strand of NZ_JAIUJZ010000052.1, from coordinate 60,260 downwards.
GAACGCGACGGCGGCGGCCTCCGGGTCGGCGAGCACGTTGAACTCCGCGGCGGGCGTGCGGTTCCCCCTGGTGTAGGAACCGCCCATGATCACGAACTCGCGGACCTGCTCGACGAGCCGGGGCTCCTTGCGCACCGCGAGCGCGACGTTCGTCAGCGGACCCACCGCGACCAGGCTGATCTCGCCGGGCGCTGCGGCGACGGTGTCGATGATGAAGTCGACGGCGTGCCCGTCCCGCACCCCGCTGGTGGCGGCGGGCAGCCGGACCCCGCCGAGACCGTTGCCGCCGTGCACCTCGTCGGCCAGCACGACGTCCCGCACCAGCGGCCGGTCGGCGCCCGCGACGACCGGCACGTCCATGCCGAAGAAGCCGGTGAGGCACAGCGCGTTGTTCGTGGTGTGGTCGAGCCCCACGTTGCCCGCGACGGTGGTGATCCCGACGAGCTCCAGTTCGGGGCTGCCGTGGGCGTAGGCGATGGCCAGCGCGTCGTCGATGCCCGGGTCGCAGTCGAGCAGGACCTTCTTCGGCACGTCCGTGCCCCCTCCCGGTGCGGTGCTCACGATTGGACGGCGTCGGCGATGGACTTCGCTTCCCGCGCGCCGGTCTCCAGCGCGGTGCAGCAGTGCACGATCCACTGCGCGACGCCGTCGGGGTCGCCGGGGGCGAACGCGGCGGCGGCGTCCTGGTAGTCGGCCCGGCGGCGGAAGTAGGCGACCTCCGGCACGACGAGGCCCTTCGGGTCGAGGCCGCTGCCGATCACGCTGAGCCGGGCGGCGGCCCGCGCCACGATGCCGTCGACCTCGCCGAACGGGGCGAGCGCGAGCAGTTCGCCGTGCACCACGGCGGCCTGCACCGGCCCGGGCACCAGGTTCTGCGAGCGGCCGCCCGCGTCGGCGACGACCTGGGCGAGCAGGTCCAGCCGCCCCGAGACGGCCGGGTCCTCGCGGGGCCTGCCGAGCCGGTCCGGGTCGCCGGGCAGGTCCGCGGCGGCGAGCACGTGCAGCCGGGCCAGGGCCTGCAGCGGGGCGCGCTGCCAGGTCGGCAGCAGCGGCCCCAGCGCTTCGGCGACGCGCAGCGCGCCCGCCAGCAGCGGGTCGCTCACCTCGCCGCTGTCCGGGATCTCGGTGGCCCCGCCGGCGACGGCGGCCGAGGCGCGGGCGGCGCGCACCGAGGCTTCGGCGCTGGTCGCGGGCCAGCCGCGGCGGTTCGCCGGGTGCCGGTGGATCTCGTCGATCGCGGTCCGCGCGGCGGCGACCGCGTCGGTGACACCGGGCAGCTCCAGCAGCGGGAGCAACGACTCTTGGGCACTCACGCCGCTGGACGCTACCCGGCGGGTGCGGCGGCCCCGCCTGGACCCGTTCCCACCTGCGCAGGTCCCGGCACCGGAGGCGGTCGCGCACCTCCCGCCCCTGGTCACTCGACCGTGTGTGGGCAACTCGATTGCAACGTTCGGGGCACCAGCCTGCTCCGCAGGTGCCGAGCCCGGACCACGGACGTCACCGGCAGGATTGGTCGCACCAAAGCGAGAACCTCTGTCGGAGTGAGCCGCGTCGCACTACGGTCTAGATGACATCGAAGGTCACCCCGCAGCGCAGGGAGGTTCCCCGCAATGAGCCAGCCCGACGGGCCGAGCAACACCTTGGACAACCTGCTCACGGAGAGCAGGACCTTCCCGCCGACGGCCGAGTTCGCGGCCGCGGCCAACGCCACGTCGGACTCGTACGACAGGGCAGCCGCCGACCGGGAGGGCTTCTGGGCGGAGCAGGCCGACCAGCTCGACTGGGCCCGCAAGTGGGACCAGGTCCTCGACTGGTCCGGCGCCCCGTTCGCGAAGTGGTTCGTCGGCGGCGAGCTGAACGTGGCCCACAACTGCGTGGACCGGCACGTCGAGGCGGGCAACGGCGACCGGGTCGCGATCCACTGGGAGGGCGAACCCGGCGACAGCCGCACGATCACCTACGCCGAGCTGCAGCGCGAGGTCAGCCGCACCGCGAACGCGCTCGCCTCGCTGGGCGTCGGCGCCGGTGACCGGGTCGCGATCTACCTGCCGATGCTGCCGGAAGCCGTGTTCTCGATGCTCGCCTGCGCGCGCCTCGGCGCGCTGCACAGCGTCGTGTTCGGCGGCTTCTCCGCGGAGGCGCTGCGCGCCCGGATCAACGATGCCGAGGCGAAGGTCGTCATCACCTGCGACGGCCAGTACCGGCGCGGCAAGGCCGCCCCGCTCAAGGCCAACGTGGACGAAGCGGTGCAGCACACGCCCAGCGTCGAGCACGTCCTGGTCGTCAAGCGCACCGCCACCGAGGTCGCGTGGAACGAGCGGGACAAGTGGTGGCACGACGTGGTCGAGCCGCAGTCCGACCAGCACACCCCGGAGGCGTTCGACTCCGAGCACCCGCTGTTCATCCTCTACACCTCCGGCACCACCGGGAGCCCGAAGGGCATCCTGCACACCTCCGGCGGCTACCTCACCCAGGCCGCCTACACGCACCGCACCGTCTTCGACCTGAAGCCCGGGTCGGACGTGTACTGGTGCACCGCCGACATCGGCTGGGTCACCGGGCACACGTACATCGTGTACGGACCGCTGGCCAACGGCGCCACGCAGGTGATCTACGAGGGGACGCCGAACAGCCCGCACGAGGGCAGGCACTGGGAGATCGTGCAGAAGTACGGCGTGACGCTGTACTACACGGCGCCCACCACGATCCGCACCTTCATGAAGTGGGGCGCGGAGATCCCCGCCCAGTACGACCTGTCCACGCTGCGGGTGCTCGGCTCGGTCGGAGAACCGATCAACCCCGAGGCCTGGATGTGGTATCGGGAGCACATCGGCGGCGGGAAGACCCCGATCGTCGACACCTGGTGGCAGACCGAGACCGGCGCGATCATGATCTCGCCGCTGCCCGGGGTGACCGCCACCAAACCCGGTTCCGCGCAGGTCCCGCTCCCCGGCATCTCCGCGAAGGTCGTCGACGAGACCGGCGAGGACGTCGGCCCCGGCGGCGGCGGGCTGCTGGTGCTGGACAAGCCGTGGCCGTCGATGCTGCGCGGCATCTGGGGCGACGACCAGCGGTTCAAGGACACCTACTGGTCGAAGTTCGCCGATCTCGGCTACTACTTCGCCGGCGACGGCGCCAAGTACGACGACGACGGCGACATCTGGCTGCTGGGCCGGGTGGACGACGTCATGAACGTCTCGGGCCACCGGATCTCCACCACCGAGGTCGAGTCGGCGCTGGTCTCGCACCCGACGGTCGCCGAGGCCGCGGTCGTCGGCGCCAGCGACCCGACCACCGGGCAGGGCATCGTCGCGTTCGTCATCCTGCGCGGCAACGCCGCCGACGAGGCGGGAGGCGACGCGGCGCTGAAGGCGCTGCGCGACCACGTCTCGCACGAGATCGGCCCGATCGCGAAGCCGCGGCAGATCATGGTCGTGCAGGAGCTGCCGAAGACCCGCTCCGGCAAGATCATGCGTCGGCTGCTGCGGGACGTGGCGGAGAACCGCGAGGTCGGCGACGTGTCGACGTTGGCGGACTCCTCGGTCATGGACCTCATCTCGAAGGGCATCCGCAAGTCCTCCGACGAGTGATCGAACTCCGCTCGCGGGCCCGGTCCTCCCGGTGGGGGCCGGCCCCGCTCGCGTTCCGGTGCGCGCCCGAGCGGCTGCTAGGGTCGCCGACAGGTGTGCCGGGAAGTCGGGTCGGCGACGCATCAGCACGTCCGCCACCAGGAGGCCACCGATGACCGAACCCGCCCCGGCCCGCGGCACCGCCGCCCTCGCCCGCTACCTGCGGACCGAGACCGTCGGAGGCGTGGTGCTGCTGGTCGCCACCGCGCTCGCGCTGCTCGCGGCGAACTCGCCGCTCGGCGGGCTGTACGCGGGAGTGCGGGACTTCGCGGTCGGGCCCGCCGCGCTGCACCTGGACCTCACCGTCGGCGAGTGGGTCAAGGACGGGCTGCTCGCGGTCTTCTTCTTCGTCGCCGGGCTGGAGCTCAAGCGGGAGCTCGTCGTCGGGGAGCTCGCCGACCGCCGGACGGCGGCGCTGCCGGTGCTGGCGGCGTTCGGCGGCATGGTGGTGCCCGCGATCATCGCGTTCGCCGTCGGCCACGGGGCGCCCGGCGCGGGCCAGGCCTGGGCGATCCCGGTGGCCACCGACATCGCGTTCGCGCTCGGGGTGCTGTCGCTGGCCGGTTCCGGGATCCCGGCCGCGGCGCGGGTCTTCCTGCTCAGCCTGGCCGTCGTCGACGACCTGGGCGCGATCATCGTGATCGCCGTGCTGTTCACCGCGGGGCTGAGCCCGCTGCCGCTGCTCGCGGCGGTCCTGCTCGGCGCCGCCTACTGGTTCGCGCAGCGCAGGCGGATCACCACGCCGTGGCTGTACGTGCCGCTGGCGGTCGCCACCTGGCTCGCGGTCCACGGCAGCGGCATCCACGCCACCATCGCGGGCGTCGCGCTCGGGCTGCTCACCAGAGTGCGGGCCGATCCCGGCGAGGACGCCGCGCCGTCGGTCCGGCTGGAACACCGGTTGCAGCCCTGGTCGGCGGGACTGGTGGTGCCGGTGTTCGCGTTCTTCGCCGCCGGGGTGCCGGTGAACGGGGCGGCGCTGGGCGCGGTGTTCCACGACCGGATCGCGATCGCCGTGATGGCCGGATTGTTCTTCGGCAAGTTCATCGGGATCTTCGGCACGTCCTACCTGGCGGTGCGGCTCGGGATCGGCGCGCGGCCGGGCGGGGTGACCTGGCGGGACATCTCGGCGCTCGCCGTGCTCGGCGGGGTCGGGTTCACCGTCAGCCTGCTCATCGCCGAGCTGTCGCTGGCCGGGGACGCGGCGGAACGCGCCAAGACGGCGGTGTTGATCGCGTCCGCGCTCGCCGCGCTGATCGCCGCCGCGCTGCTGCTGCGGCGCGGACGGCGCACCGCCCGTGAGCTGAACTGATCGGTCTCGGTAGATCACCCACCGGTAACGCCACGGGAGTCTCACTCGGTCGGGCACCAGGCGGCGTGGCACGATGGCGGGCGTGAACAGCGCCCAGAAGAACCAGCAAGGCAGCAGCGACGGAGCCTGGTCGGCCGTCACATCCCTACCGCTGTCCGAAGAGGGCACTGGCGCGGGCGGCGAGCAGTCCATCGGTTCCCTCGTGCGCGACGCGACCACGCACCTGTCGACGCTGGTCCGCTCCGAGATCGAACTCGCCAAGGCCGAAGTCACCGGTGAGGTGAAGAAGGGCGTCAAGGGCAGCGTCTACTTCGTCCTCGCGCTGGCCGTGCTCGGCTTCAGCATGTTCTTCCTCTTCTTCACCCTCGCCGAAGGGTTGCACGCGCTCGGGATCTGGCGCTGGGCCTCCTTCGGCATCGTGTTCCTGCTGATGCTGGTCGTCGCCGGACTGTTCGGACTGCTCGGTTACCTGCGGGTGCGCAAGATCCGAGCGCCGAAGCGCACCATCGCGACGCTCAAGGACACCAAGCAGCTCGCTCGCCGACGCGGCCAGGACGACGCCGCGCACGCCATCGAGAGCTAGTACCGGACCGGTCCCGGGGGGGAGACGCCCGAACGCGGGCGCCTGGCCTCCGCGCGTTCCGGGTCCGGCGAGGAGTCAGCCGCCGGTGCACTCACCGGTCGAGACCGGCGTGGTGAGCGCCGAGGACTCGGCGACCTCGTCGGCCACCTCGTCGGCGGTGAGCGCGAACCCGGTCTCCGGGTCGTCCACGGCGGCGCCGAACACCACGCCCACCACGTCCCCGTCCGGGGCGACCAGCGGGCCGCCGGAGTTCCCGCTCTGCACCTTCCCGCGCACCGTGTACACGTCCCGCACCACGGTGTTCGCGTCGTAGATGTCCGGGCCGCGCAGGTTGATCCGCTGCCGCAGCCTGCCCGCCGACGCCGTGTACGGGCCGTCCAGCGGGTAGCCGAGCGCGACGACGCTGCCGCCGGGCGGCACCTCGGAGCGGTCCAGCGGCATCGCGTCCGCGTCCAGGTCCGGCACCGCCAGCACCGCCAGGTCCGTCGCCGGGTCGAACATCACCACGTCCGCGGCGAACTCGCCGCGCCCCACCTCGATCGCCACCCGGTCCGTGCCCGCGACCACGTGCGCGTTCGTCATCACCCGGTGCGGGGCGACCACGAATCCGGAGCCCTCCAGCGCCCGCGCGCAGGACGCGGCGCGGCCGCGCACCTTCACCACGCTGGTCTGCGCGTTGCGGACCACGTCGCTGGAGGCCAGCGCCTGGTCCGGCGGGTCGATCGCGGCCACCGGGGTCTTCGAGAACGGTTCCAGCGCGTCCGGGAAGCCGCTCACCCCGAGCATCCGGCGCAGCTCGTCCGGCAACGACTTGACCGCGGTCGGCATCATCGAGTCGACCTGGCTCAGCACCTGCGAGCGGGTGATCGCCGACGCGAGCCCCGGCATCGCCGAGGCCGAGGTGAACGGGAGCGCCACCAGCCAGGCCACCACGAACACCGCCACGCACTGCAGCACCGCGCCGAGCACGTTGTCCACGCCGGTCAGCTTCGACGAGGTGATCCGGTCCCGCAGCTCCCGGCCCGCCCACATGCCGAACGTCTCGCCGAACGCCACCAGCAGCACCACGATGCCCACGCCGAACCCGATCCGGGCCGGCTGGCTGTCCAGCCGCTCCAACAGCAGCGGCGCCACCCGCAGACCCACGACGGCGCCGACGAACACGCCGAGGAACGAGAACAGCGCGGTGACCAGGCCGTTGCGCGCGCCGGACACGGCGGCCAGCAGCGCCAGCGCCACCACCAGCAGATCGACCCAGTTCACCGAACACCCTTCCGCCGCGTCACGTCCCCTGCCGGTGCGCAGGCCACCGTCAGCCGCCGAAACCGACGTCCGCGGCGGACTCCGCGGCCCGCCACGCCTCGTCCAGGTCCAGCTCCGGGGCATCGTCCCAGCCGGCGGACCAGCCGCCGAGTTCCAGCACCCCGGCCAGCAGCACCCCGGTGAACCCCCACACCAGCATCCCCGGCACCACGAACGCCGGACCGGCGCGCCCGTCGCGCAGCCGCACCCGGAGCCGGTTCGCCGGGTCCACCAGCCACGACAGCGGGACCCGGGCCACCGCACGAGTCTCCCCGAGGTCGACCGCGGCCACCGGGGACGGATTCCGCCAGTGCGCCAGCACCGGAGTCACCCGGAAACCGCTGTGCGCCACGTGCAGCTCCGGCAGCACGGCCAGCGGCCGGATGCCCGCGGGGTGCGCGCCGACCTCCTCCTGCGCTTCGCGCAGCGCCGCGGCCACCGGGCCCGTGTCGGACGGGTCGATCGAGCCGCCGGGGAACGCGACCTGCCCGGGGTGCGAGCTGAGCCCGTCCGCGCGGCGCAGCAGCAGCACGTCCGGCCCGTCCGCGTCCTCGCCGAACAGGATCAGCACCGCGGCCGGGCGGGCGCTGCGCGGCGGGCGCAGCCGCGGCCAGCCGAAGTGGCCCTGGTCCACGTCCGCGCTGCGCCGCACCAGCGGGGCGAGCCACTCCGGTGCGGCCGAGCCGTCGACCACCGGGTCCGTCACGATCGACCTCCCAAGGTGCGGCGGACCGCGGCGTCCACCGCGTCCGCGGAGCGGAACACCTCCGGCGGATCGATGCGCCGGACCTCTCCCGATTCGGTGATCACGAAGCTGGCGGGCAGCACGTTCGGCACCCGCAGCGCGGCGCGCAGCGCGCCGTCCGGGTCGTGCACCGCCGGGAAGCGCACCCCCAGCGAGCGCAGCAGCGCCAGGCCGTCCGCCTCGTCGCTGCGCACCTGCACGCCCAGCACCGGGATCGAGCCGGGGCGGGCGGAGTACTCCTGCAGCGCGGGGAGCTCGGTGCGGCACGGGGCGCACCAGGTCGCCCACACGTTGACCAGCGCCGGGCGTCCGGCCAGCGCGGCGCCGACGTCCACCGGGCGGCCGTCGGCCAAGCAGGTCCCGGTCGCCCCGGCCAGCTCGGCGGGGCCGCCGGCCCGCGGCTCGGGGCAGGGTCCGAGGCCCGCGCGCAGCGCCGGGTCGACCGGGGCCGCCTGCGGCCGCTGCTCCGGGGCGTCCGCGGTCGGCGCCCCGCCGCCGGAACCACCCGGCCACAGCGCGACCACGGCGAGCCCGGCCAGCACCAGCACCACGACCGTCCACCGGATCTCGCTGCGGAACTCGCGGACGTACCGCCAGCGGCTCACGCGTCCGGCTCCTTCGCCGCCGCCTTCTCGATGGTCGCCTCGTCCAGTTCACCGGAGATCCCGGCTAGCTCCAGCAGCCGCGGCGCCTCCGGCCCGCGCACCAGCTTCGCCGCCGCCGAGGGCTCCTCCGGGCCGGCACCGAACGACGGGCAGTCCTTCGCCAGCAGGCACGCGCCGCACGCGGGCTTGCGCGCGTGGCACACGCGGCGCCCGTGGAAGATCACGTAGTGCGAGAGCATCGTCCACTCCTTGCGGGGGATCAGCTCGCCGATCGCGTGCTCCACCTTGACCGGGTCCTCCTCCACCGTCCAGCCCCAGCGGCGCACCAGCCGGCCGAAGTGGGTGTCGACGGTGATGCCGGGGACGTCGAAGGCGTTGCCGAGGATGACGTTGGCGGTCTTGCGACCGATCCCGGGCAGCTTCACCAGGTCGTCGAGCCGCGCGGGCACCTCGCCGCCGTGCCGCTCCACCAGCGCCGCGCCCAGCCCCAGCAAGGAGTTCGCCTTGTTCCGGTAGAAGCCGGTGGAGCGGATCAGCTCCTCCAGCTCGGTCCGGTCGGCGCCGGCGTAGTCCGCGGCCGCCGGGTAGCGGGCGAACAGCGCGGGCGTCACCTGGTTGACCCGCTTGTCGGTGCACTGCGCGGACAGAATCGTCGCGACCGCGAGCTGCAGCGGGTCGGCGAAGTCGAGCTCGCAGTGCGCGTCCGGGTAGCCCTCGGCGAGCTCCCGCACCATCCGCCGCGCCCGCCGGACGAGCCCGGTGCGGGTCTCCGTCCCGGCGCTCGCCGCGCTGCGGCGCGGTCGGCGCGCCGGTGCTCCCCCGGCTCGGGAACGACCGGAACCGGAGGTCACGGCGCCCGCGGTCGTCGACCGGGTGGGCGCCGATCGGGCCGCGGCGGGCCGATGGGAGGATGATCGACCAGGCTGTGACCTGTCGTGGGCTGGCTCCGGCACCCCACCAGACTACGGACCACGACGACACCCGAACCCGACCCCGTCGACGGGCAACCGACCCCCGGTTGCGTCCGTCTCGAAGGCATGAGCGAGGATTCAAGCATCATGACTGCCTGGTTCGTTATCGTCGTACCGCTAGTGATCATGTTCTTCACGTTGTTCATGGAGCGCGTGGAGGCACGGCTGCGGCACGTCGCGGTGCAGGAGAACGAGGTCGAAGAGCTGCTGGAGAACGCTCGGCCCGATGAGGTCCGGGCGCTGTTCCGGCAGGGAATCGGGCGTGCGCTGGAGCTCTTCCAGCTACGCAGGGTGGGACGCGCCGGCAAGCTGCGAACTCGCCGTTCCCGCGACCAGTCTTAAACTCAACTGGTAGTGATCGGCGGCACAGTACGGTGACCGCGGAACGACGCGGGCACCGCTTCGAACGAGCCGCCGCGTCTCAACATGGAGGGACGAGGTGGACGAGACCCTTTCCCGCGCCGGAATCTTCCAGGGCGTGGAACCGGCCGCGGCGGAGGCGCTGACCCAGTCGCTGGAACCGTCTGAGTTCCCGCGCGGACACGTGATCTTCGCCGAGGGCGAGCCGGGCGACCGGCTCTACATCATCCAATCCGGCAAGGTCAAGCTCGGGCGCAAGTCGCCCGACGGCCGCGAGAACCTGCTGGCGATCATGGGGCCGTCGGACATGTTCGGCGAGCTGTCCATCTTCGACCCGGGCCCGCGCACCTCGACCGCCACCACGGTGACCGAGGTCCGCGCGCTGACCATGGACCGCAGTGCGCTGCGGCAGTGGATCGGCACCCGCCCGGAGATCGCCGAGCAGCTGCTGCGGGTCGTCGCGCGCAGGCTGCGCCGGACCAACGGCATGCTCGCCGACCTGATCTTCACCGACGTGCCCGGTCGCGTGGCCAAGGCGCTGCTGCAGCTCGCGCAGCGCTTCGGCAGCCAGGAAGCCGGTCTGCTGCGGGTCACCCACGACCTCACGCAGGAGGAGATCGCGCAGTACGTCGGCGCCTCGCGGGAGACCGTGAACAAGGCGCTCGCCGACTTCGCCCACCGCGGCTGGCTGCGGCTGGAGGGCAAGAGCGTGCTGATCCTCGACCCGGAGCGGCTGGCTCGCCGCGCGCGCTGAGCCACCACCGGCCGCGTCGCCCAACGCGCGTCGGCTGACGGGTCCGCCTTTCGTTCGGACCCCTCAGCCGGCGCGCGTTTTCGCACGTCCGAGCCTCCCCCTCCGAGCGCGCTCGGGGACGGCGGATCCAGCACCCGGCCGCGGACACGCCGAGTCACCAGCCATGTAGGGGACGTTGTGCCCGGTTTCCTCCCCGGAACCGGAGGGCACACTGGTATCAGAGCCCGGGACATCTGCTCGGAAAGAATTCACCGAGCCGTGCAACCCGGACCGAGAACTCAACGTCTTACCTAGTGGAGGCCCTTCACGACGCGCGGAGCGCGCGGGTGCTGGGCAGCCGACGGGGAACTCCTCCGGTGCCGGATTCGGGGCCGACCATCGGAGGTTCGAGGAGCGTGGTTGGTCGGGGGACGGGCCGCGCGAGCGAAAGGGCTGGAGCGTCGCGTCGGGGGCGACGCCCCAGCCCTTTCGCACGTCCGGTCCCGGTCGCGCGGCGCCTGGCCGGGCTCGGCCGCCCGCTGCGGCCCGGTCAGCCCGAGAAGCGCGGACAGCCGGGTCGCGGCTCGTTCCGGGCGACGGAGAACACCCGGAAAACGACTGGTACCGGCGTACCAGGACGCGGATACTGGTACGCGTGTCCCATTCGATCACCTTGGCCGACTACCGCGCCGCGCTGCGCACGCCCGGAGCCACCGCACCCGTCCTGACCTCCCTGCTGGGCCGCCTGCCGATCGCGATGATCGGGCTGGCACTGCTGCTGTACGTGCAGAAGGTGACCGGCAGCTTCGCCACCGCCGGGCTCGTCTCGGCCGCCGAGCTCGTCGGCGTGGCGTGCGGCTCGGTCGTGCAGAGCAGGGTGATCGACCGGATCGGACCCACCCGGCCGATGGTCGTGATGTCCGCGGCGCTCGCGGTGTTCGTCGCCGCCGAGATCACCGCCATCGAATCCGGGGCACCGGTCGTGGCGCTCACCGCGCTCGGCTTCCTGCTGGGCGCGAGCCAGCCGACCGTGGCCCCCGCCTCCCGGGCGCTGTGGGCGCAGCTGCTGCCCGCCGGGCCGGCGCGGGACGCGGCCTACTCGTACGAGGCGATCAGCATGGAGGTCTTCTTCATCCTCGGCCCCGGCCTGGCCGGGCTGCTGGTCGCGCTGCCGTGGGCCGGTGCCGGAGTCGTCGCGGGCAGCGCCTGCATGATCGTCGGCAGCATCGGCTTCGCCTCGACGCGCGCCGCCCGCCGGTTGCGGCCGCAGGACGACTCCCGCACCTCGGGCGGGATGCTCGGGGCGCTGCGCGCGCCCGGGATGCGCACGGTGGCGCTGGCCGCGCTCGGCTTCGGCTGCCTCATCGGCTTCGTGGAGGTCGGCGTGCCCGCCTCCGCGGTCGCGGCCGGGGCGCCGAACGCGGGCGGGCTGCTGCTGAGCGCGCTGTCGGTGACCTCCGTGGTGTTCGGCGTGCTGTACGGGATGCGGCCGTGGCCGCGGCCGATGCACCTGCGGCTGCCCGCGCTGCTGCTCGGCTTCGCCGGTCTCGTCGCGCTGCTGGCGCTGCCCGGGACGCTGTGGGGGCTGTGCCTGGCGCTGCTGCTCGCCGGGTGCCTGATCACCCCGCAGTCCACGGCGCACTCGGTGGCGCTGGACCTGGCCGCGCCGGCCGGGACCGAGACGGAGGCGTTCGGCTGGGTCGTGACGGCGGTGACGCTCGGTGCGGCGGCCGGCCAGTCGATCAGCGGCCGGATCGTGGAGAGCGCCGGGCCGCCCGCCGCGTTCCTGCTCGCCGGGGTGGTCGGCGTCGTGCTGGCCGCGGGCCTGTGGGTCCGGCGCGGCACGCTGCTCCCGGTCCGCGAACCCGCCCTGGTCTGACGCGCAGGGCCTCGCTGATCGCGCCCCCGCCCCGTCAGCGGCGCCGGGCCGCGGTCAGCGTTCGCCGCGTTCCGCCAGGTAGGTCAGCTGGGCGGCGACGCTCCACGCGGCCGCTTCCCGCACCTCCGGCGGCACGTCGGCGTAGACGACCGCCACCACCTCGGCGGCGGTGACCTGCGGGCCGCGGGCGCGGACCACCGCGCGGATCTGGTCGAGCCGCTGCTCGCGGTGCGCCAGGTAGCCGTTCGCCACCTCGACCACGTCGGGCAGGTCCGGGCCGTGGCCGGGCAGCGCGGGCAGTCCGGCGGGCAGCGCCGCCAACGCCCGCAGCGAGGCCAAGTAGGAGCCCAGGTGCCCGTCCGGGTGCGCGACGACGGTGGTGCCGCGCCCCAGGATGGTGTCCCCGGTCAGCACCGCCTCCTGCCCGTCGCGCTCCGCGCGGAAGCACACCGAGTCGCGGGTGTGGCCGGGCGTGGCGAGCACGGTCAGCCGCACCCCGGAGGCCTCGACGACCTCGCCGTCGACCAGCGGGCCCGCGCCCGTGCACAGCTGCGGGTCCAGCGCCCGCACCGGCGCCCCGGCGCGCTCCGCGAGCTCCGCCGCGGACTCGGTGTGGTCGAAGTGGTGGTGCGTGAGCAGGACCAGCGACACCGGACCCTGCGCCAGGATCCGCTCCAGGTGCTCGTCCCCGGGGCCCGGGTCGACCACCACCCGGTCCGGTCCCGAGCCGAGCAGCCAGGTGTTGGTGCCGTCCAAGGTCATCGGTCCCGGGTTCGCGGCCAGCAGCACCGACGCGAACGGCGTCACCTGCCGCAGCAGGCCGTAGGAGGGGTGGGTCACCGGCCCTCCTCCTCGCCGCGGTAGCCGGGATCGCCGGGCAGCACCACGCGCCACGCGCCGTCCCGGTGTTCCAGCTGCGGGAGCACCTTGCCGAGCGGGCGCTGCACGTCCAGGGCCGCGGCGACGCTGCCGCAGGCCCCGACCTCGGACAACGTCACCCAGGTCGGCGGGAGCAGGCCGCAGCGCTGCTGCCGCCAGTCCTCCAGGGCGTCCTCCGGCGTGCTCCAGTACGCGCGGGAGGCCTCCGAGGTGACGCCGTCGGCGCGCTGCCCCTCCGGCATCGCGGCGAGGAAGAAGCGGGTGTCGTACCGGCGCGGCTCCTCCTCCGGGGTCACCCAGTTCGCCCACGGCCGCAGCAGGTCGGCGCGCAGCACCAGGCCCGCGTCGGCGAGGAACCCGGCCAGCGACAGCTCGCGGGACTCCAGCTTCGGCCGCGCGTCCGCGTACGGGCGGGTGTCGTCGACGACCGAGTCCGCGTCGGGACCGGCCAGCAGCACCCCGGATTCCTCGAAGGTCTCGCGGACCGCGGCGCACACCAGCGCCCGCGCGGTGTCCTCGGAGCACTCGAAGCGCTCGGCCCACCACCGCGGCGGCGGTCCGCTCCAGGTCACCGAGGCGTCGGCATCCCTGCGGTCCACGCCGCCGCCGGGGAACACGGTCATGCCACCGGCGAACGGCATGCCCTCGACGCGGCGCTGCAGGAACACCTCCGGCCCGCGGTCGCCGTCGCGCAGCAGCACGACGGTGGCGGCGTCCTTCGGCGTCGCGGGCGGATCGGGCCGTTCGGGCAGGACGAATCCGTCGGGCAGCGTCAGGTCCTCCGGCAAACGCACCATGCCGGTCACCTTAAGCGGAGAAGCGCGCCCGATCACCCCTGTGATCAAGATCAACAAATGCGGTTTCCCTGCCACCGGGCCACTTCTCCAGCCCCGAGGTCTGCGCGATGATCCGGACACGGGGACGATGACCGCATGAGCGGAGCACTTCGGGTCGGCATCGTCGGAGCGGGACCGTGGGCGAGGCGCGTGCACGCCCCCGGTGTGCACGCGCACCCCGGGATGCGGCTGGCCGCGGTGTGGTCGCGGCGCCCGGACACCGCGAAAGCGCTCGCCTACCACTACGACGCGGACGTCGCCGACGACTACGAGGCGCTGCTGGACGCCGTGGACGCCGTCGCGTTCGCCGTTCCCCCCGCGGTGCAGGGGGAACTGGCCGTGCAGGCCGCCCGCGAGGGCAAGCACCTCGTGCTGGAGAAACCGCTCGCCGGGGACGTGCCGTCCGCGGAGGCCGTGGCGGCGGCGGTGCGGCAGAGCGGCGTCGCGGCGCTGCTGGTGCTGACCCGCCGGTTCGCCCCCGAGGTCCGCGACTGGCTCACCGGGCTCGGGCACCTCGGCGGCTGGACGGGCGGTTCCGCGCAGTGGATCGCGGGCGGGCTGCTGTCCGGGGACTACGCGGCCACGCCGTGGCGGCAGGAGACCACCGGGGCGCTGCTGGACGCGGGACCGCACGCGCTGGACCTGCTGGACGCCGCGCTCGGCCGGATCACCCGGGTGCACCACGCGCGCCGGGACGAGTCGGACATGTGGCAGCTGGTGCTGGAGCACGCCAGCGGCGCCAGCAGCACCCTCACCCTGTCGCTGCGGGTGCCGGTGCAACCCGCGCTCGTCGAGTTCACCCTCTACGGCAGCAACGGGAAGTCGCAGCTCACCGGCAGGCGCACCGCGGCGCACGAGTGCTACGCGCAGCTGCTGGACGAGTTCCTGGCGATGATCCGGTCCGGCCGCACGGCGCACCCGTGCGACGTGCGGCGCGGGCTGCACCTGCAACGCGTGCTGGACGGCGTGCAGCGCGCGGCCGAGCTCTGAACCCGGCCCGGTGCACCCGCGTCGCGGACGCACCGGGCCGGTCAGCGCGGGTTGTCGATGGGCGGGAACCCACCGGTCGCCGAGCCCGGCATCGTGGAGTTCCACGAGTCCTGGCCCTGCGCACCGGACTTGTTGCCGACCGGCTGCGCCTGCTGCTCGCCGGAGGACGCAGGGCCCCCGCGGTCCTGCTCGCGCTGGGCGAGCTCCTCGTGCAGCTTGCGCAGCAGGTTCCGCTCCCGGTCGGTGAGCTTGGCGTCGACCGCGGCGGGGACGCGGGTGTTCTTCCCACCGCCCTGCTGCTGCGGCAGCTCCTGCTGCCGGGCCGGGTCCTGCTGGAGGTCCTCCGGGTTCACCGGGCGCTGGCGCAGCGTCTGCTCCGCGGCGACGGGCGCTTCCTCGCGGTTCGGGCGGGGCTGTTCCGCGACCGGTTCCGGGCGGGGCTGCTGCCGAGCAGGCGGCTTCTCCTCGCGGGCGGGTTCCGGGCGCACCTGCTCGCGGACCGGTTCGGGCCGCGGCGGTTCCGGGCGGACGGGTTCGGGACGTGCCTGGTCGTGGCGTGCCGAGTCGTGGGAGGCGGTCTCAGGAACCGGGGCCTCGGCGCGTCTTCCCGGCCCCGCGGCTGGCTCACCCGGGAGATCTGCTCCACCGCCGGCCTTGCTGCCCGCGGTGGCGGGCGGTGCCCGCGCGTGGTTGGCCGCACCGTTCGGGATCGCGACCTGGGCGGCCAGGTCGAGGTGCACCCGGCGGGCCGTGGCCAGCGCGTTGCGGTGGTACGGCGGCAGGTCCATGCCGCTGGTGAACACGTCCACCGAGCAGCCCACGCCAGCGCGCCGCAGCGCCTCCAGCAGCTGGTACCCGGCGGCGGTCACCGAGCCGTCCGCGCCGACCTCGGCGAGCAGCACCCGCCGCGGCACCGCGCCGTAGGTGACGCCCGCGGGCGTGGTGCGCCAGGTGCACCACAGGGCCCGCACGCCGTGCAGGCGACCCGCGATCGGGGCCAGCGCGTCGACCAGATCGTGGTCGGTGCGGTCCTGGTCGGGGTTCTCGCTGAACCGGTGCCCTTCGTCCTGCACCGCTTCCACCACGTGCAACCGGTCCGCGGGCGCGTGCGGCGAGCCTGCCTCGTCCAGCGAGCGGCGCAGGTGGTACTGCTCCGTCGAGGTCACCGGGATCCGGCCCGCCAGCAGGCAGCCGATCAGGAACTCGGCGGCCGCGTCGAGCTGCCCGATGCCGAGCATCTCGCGAACCGAGTTGACGGCGTCGTCGTCCACCCGGCCGGTCAGGGCCAGCAGGAGGTTGTGCAGGCGTTCCACCGGCCCCGCACCCTCAGCGACGTCCACCACGAATGCCTCCTTCTACGGCGCCTGCACCGGCACCGTCAGCCACGATGTCCCACGAGTTCGTCGGCGCCCGAGCACACCAGCGCCGACTCGGCGAGCGCGGCGCGGTGGTAGGCGGTCGGTTCCACCTCGGGCGGCAGCACCTCGACGCACGGCTCGGAGTCCCCGAGCGCGCGCAGGATGCGTTGCAGTTCGCTGGTGAGCTCGACGGGGTCCGCGGAACCGGTCACCAGGATGATCCGCTTGGGCCGCGTTCCCGGCAGGTGCCGCCAGGAGCTGCGGGTTTCGCGCACGCCCTGCCTGCCGCGCAGCGTGGCGCCGAGGACCAGCACCGCCGGGTCGCCCTTGTCGTCCACGTGGGACTCGGCGCGGAAGTTGTAGCGGTCCGGATCCGCGCCGGGGAGCACGGCGTGCACCACGGACGGGTCGGCACCCAGCGGCAGCAGGGCTTCGGCGAGCCTGCGGTGGTCGGCGTCGGACAGCGCGACGCGTTCCCGCAGCAGCGTCGCGGGCAGTGAGCGCGCGAGGACGTCGGCCGCCCCGCCCGCCAGCCAGTCCCGGTAGCGCCAGAGGTGCCGGTCCGGCAGCCTCCCGGCAAGTCGAAGCAGCAGCTCGTGGCACAAGAGGTCCGTTTCGCGCACCGCCACGTCGCCCCCTCCCAGCTCGTTCGCTCGTCACCCGGTGCGAGCGACCCCCGCACCCCTCATGCCGAGAGCACTCGATCGGGGTGCACTCTCTCGCGCGGAGTAGCGGAGGAGCAAGCTCGATCGATCACTCGCCGGTGTTCATACCGCCGTTCGGGTGACGGCTTGCTGATCACCCGAAGTAGCGACGCCCGAAGCGTACTGGTTGGTAGACGGGGAGCGGGCCGTACCTGGCGAGAAACGGTCCCGCCGCCGGTCGCGACGCGGTCCGGCGCCCGGACCAAGATCACCCCGCACCGGCCCGGAACGCGGAAGAGGGGGCGCGGCACCGCGACCCCTCCACGACCGACGCCCGCCCGCGGACACCGCCGCGCGGCGGAACCGGCGCTCACGCCACTTCGACGATCATCTCCACCTCGACCGGAGCTCCCACCGGGAGCTCGGCGACGCCGACCGCGGACCGGGCGTGGCTGCCCGCCTCCCCGAAGATCTCGCCGATCAGCTCCGAAGCGCCGTTGATCACTGCGGGCTGGCCGGTGAAGCCCTCCGCGGACGCCACGAAACCGACGACCTTCACGACCCGCACGATCGAGTCCAGCCCGACCAGCGCGTCCACCGCGGCCAGCGCGTTCAGCGCGCAGGTGCGGGCGTGCGCCTTCGCCGACTCCGGGTCCACCTCGGCGCCGACCTTGCCCACCGCCGCCAGCTCGCCCCCGGCGAACGGGAGCTGCCCGGAGGTGAACACCTGCGACCCGCTGCGCACCGCGGGCACGTAGGCCGCGACCGGGGTCGCGACCGCGGGCAGCTCGATGCCCAGCTCGGCCAGCCGCTGCTTCCAGGCGCCCACGATCAGGACTCCTTCGGGCGCTTCAGGTAAGCGACGTGCTGCTCACCGGTCGGACCGGGCAGGACGGAAACGAGCTCCCAGCCGTCCTCACCCCACTGGTCCAGGATCTGCTTGGTCGCGTGGGTCAACAGCGGCACGGTCGCGTACTCCCATTTGGTCATGGTCACCAGCGTAGAGACGACCGGGTGCGAGGGCGCCGCTGCCCCGCGGGCGCGTTCACCCGGGTGAGCGCGTCCGCGTCATGCCCGGCCCGCCACCGCGTCCCACCTCCGGAACGCGCCCACCGGCGGGCGGAACTACTCAGGCCGGCGGGCCCCGGCCGCCGCGGCACCTGAGCACCACGCGTCCGCGCCTACGCAGAACTACCGATGTGCGACCTGGAGATGGCTGCTACGTGCGGGAGACAGCGACCCCGGACCCCACCTACGCTGATCGTGTGACCGGATGGAACGCCGAACTCAACGACGCTCGGCTGCACATCGTCAGCGGCAAGGGCGGCACCGGGAAGACCACGGTCGCCGCCGCGCTGGCGCTGGCGCTGGCGACCGGGGGCCGCCGCGTGCTGCTGGTCGAGGTCGAGGGCAGGCAGGGCATCGCGCAGCTCTTCGACACCGCGCCGCTGCCCTACGCCGAGGAGACGATCGCCGCCGCCCCCGGCGGAGGTGAGCTGCGGGCGCTGGCCATCGACGCCGAACCGGCGCTGCTCGAATACCTGTCGATGTTCTACAACCTCGGCTTCGCCGGGCGCACGCTGAAGCGGATGGGCGCCATCGAGTTCGCCACCACGCTCGCCCCCGGTCTCCGGGACGTGCTGTTCACCGGCAAGGTCAAGGAGTGCGTCGGGCGCACCGACGAGCACGGCCGCCACGTCTACGACGCGGTGGTGCTGGACGCGCCGCCGACCGGGCGGGTCGTGAAGTTCCTGGACGTCACCCGCGCCATGGCCGACCTGGCGAAGGTCGGGCCCATCCGCGGCCAGAGCGAGGGCGTGGTGCGGCTGCTGCACTCCGGCGACACCGCGGTGCACCTGGTGACCCTGCTGGAGGACCTGCCGGTGCGGGAGACCCTGGAGGCCGTCGCCGAGCTGGACGCGGCCGAGCTGCGCCCCGGCGCGGTGCTGCTGAACCGGGTGCGGCCCGGGCACCTGCCCGCGCGCTCGGTGGCCGCCGCCGCGGCAGGCCGGGTCGACGCCGACCGGTTGCGCACCGGACTCGAAGCGGCCGGGGTGACCGCGGACGCCGAGCTGCTGGACGCGCTCACCGAGGAGACCGTGGAGCACGCGGTGCGCTCCCGGGCCGAGCAGGAGGCCGAGGAGCGGCTCGCGGCCGCCGACCTGCCGAGCGTGCGGCTGCCCGAGCTGACCGCCGGGATCGACGTGGCCGAGCTCTACGAGCTCGCCGAGATCCTCACCGAGCACGGCGTCGGGAGGTCGCGATGACGAGGCCCGCAGCGCTCGACGTCGACGGGCTGCTCGACGATCCGGCGAACCGCGTCGTGGTCTGCTGCGGCTCCGGCGGCGTCGGCAAGACCACCACGGCCGCCGCGCTGGCGGTGCGCGCCGCTGAGCGGGGCCGCAAGACCGTGGTGCTCACCATCGACCCGGCGCGGCGGCTCGCGCAGGCGCTGGGCATGCGGGAGCTGGACAACCAGCCGCGGCAGGTGGTGCTCGACGACTTCGAGCCCACCGGCGACCTGAACGCGATGATGCTGGACATGCGGCGCACCTTCGACGACATGGTGCTCGCGCACGCGGGCGAGGAGCGGTCCAGGCAGATCCTGGAGAACCCCTTCTACCAGACGATCTCCACGTCGTTCTCCGGCACGCAGGAGTACATGGCCATGGAGAAGCTCGGCCAGCTGGCCGCCTCCGGCGAGTGGGACCTGATCGTCGTGGACACGCCGCCGAGCCGGTCCGCGCTGGACTTCCTGGACGCGCCGCAGCGGCTGTCCACGGTGCTCGACGGCCGGTTGATCAAGCTGCTGTCCTCGCCGGCGAAGGCGAGCGGCAAGGGCCTGCGGAAGATCGTCGGCGCCGGGTTCGGGATGTTCTCGAAGGCCGTGTCCACGGTGATCGGCGGCCAGCTGCTGGCCGACGCCTCCGCGTTCGTGCAGGCCTTCGACTCGACGTTCGGCGGGTTCCGGGAGCGCGCCGACCACACCTACCGGCTGCTGCGCTCCCCCGGCACGTCCTTCGTGGTGATCGCCGCGCCGGAGCCGGACGCGCTGCGCGAGGCGTCGTTCTTCGTGGAGCGGCTCACCGCCGAGGGCATGCCGCTGGCCGGGCTGGTCGCCAACCGCACCCATCCGGTGTTCGCGGAGCTGACGGGCAGCCGCGCGCTGTCGGCCGCCGAGCAGCTGGACGCCGCCGGAACATCCCCGCTGACCGCGGCGGTGCTGCGGGTGCACGCCGACCGGGTCGCGGTGGCCGACCGGGAGCGGCGGATGCTCGCCCGGTTCACCCGCGCGCACCCGGAGGTGGCGCTGGTGGGCGTGCCCGCGCTTCCCGCGGACGTGCACGATCTGGACGGCTTGCGGGAGATCGGCCGGCGACTCGCGGCGGAATAATCCAAATATTCCTGGCAGCAAGAATGCGCAATCCGGTGCTCACAATCCGTCGGATCGCCATTGCGCTGAACGAGTGAACGGGTTTCCGGGCGGCCCGAAAAAACGAGCCGCCCGGACCGTGATCACGACGGGCTAATCAGCCCACCTGGTACTCGTCGATGTCGGCGTAGTCGTCCCGAGCGGCTTCCAGAAGCTCCCGCCAGTTGCGGACTTCCGGACGGCGGCGCAACAGCGCGCGCCGCTCCCGCTCGGTCATTCCACCCCACACGCCGAACTCGATCTTGTTGTCGAGCGCCTCTCCGAGGCACTCCGTCCGCACCGGGCAGCCGAAGCAGATCATTCGCGCTTTGCGCTGCTCAGCTCCCCTGACGAACAACTGGTCCGGATTCTCATCCCGGCATGCTGCCTGAACCCGCCAGTCCCCCTGCTCGAACATAAGGCTCCCCCAGCTCCTCACTGGATCGTCGGCGACCGAATTTCGTCCGGAGCCCCCCGGCACCGGATGCCGCGGCGCATGGTGCGCCGTAACGATGCTGTCGCTGGACGTGGACGAACTTTAGAGCCCCTCGGTTCCACAACCAAACAAGGGTTGTCGCTCCGTTATCTTTGACCCTCATCACATCGGGCGGAACCGCCTGACACCGGCGTGTTGATGTCGGTAAAACCACTTAGTCTTGCCGTCGTGCGTGTCCGGGACAGCTTGCTGAAGCTCTTCGGCCTGTGTGTGCTCGCCGGAGTTCTCGTCGCCGGGATGCTCTTCCCGGCCGCCGGGGCTCTCGGAGTGGTGTCCAACCGCGCGGGTGACGCGGTGAACAACCTCTCCTCCGAGCTGATGACGCAGGACCCTCCGCTCGTGACCACGGTCACCGACCGGGCCGGGGTGCCGATCGCCTACCTCTTCGACCAGAACCGGACGCCCGCGGCGCCCGACCAGATCTCCGACCAGATGAAGGCGGCGATCACCTCGATCGAAGACCGCCGGTTCTTCGAGCACGAGGGCGTCGACTGGGCGGGCACGGTGCGCGCGGCCGTCACCAACCAGATGTCCGGCGAGATCGCCCAGGGCGGGTCCACGCTCACCCAGCAGTACGTGAAGAACTACCAGGTGCACGTGGTCGCCGCCGACGACCCGGTCAAGCAGGCCAAGGCCGTCGAGCAGACCCCGGCGCGCAAGCTGCGGGAGATCCGCATCGCGCTGCAGCTGGAGAAGCGGCTGGGCAAGCAGGAGATCCTCGCCCGCTACCTGAACGTGGTGCCGTTCGGGAACCAGACCTACGGGGTCGCCGCCGCCGCCCGCACCTACTTCAACACCACCCCGGACGAGCTGGACGTGCCGCAGTCCGCGCTGCTGGCGGGCATCGTGAACAGCCCCAGCGCGCTGAACCCGGCGACGAACCCGGACGAGGCCACGCTGCGGCGCAACATCGTCATCGACTCCATGCAGGCGCAGCACCGGATCGACCGGCGCACCGCCGACGCCGCCCGCGCCGCGCCGCTCGGGCTCGTCTCGCCGCTGAACACGCTGCCGAACAACTGCGTGGGCGCCGGGCCCGCCGACGGCTTCTTCTGCAAGTACGTCGTCGACTACCTGCAGAACGCCGGGTTCGCCGAGCAGGACCTGCGCACCGGCGGCTACACGATCCGCACCACCCTCGACCAGAAGGCCACCGACGCCGCGAAGCAGGCCGCCGAGAAGCACGTGCCGCGCGACACCAAGGGCATCGCGAACGTGATGGCCGTCGTCGAACCCGGCAAGGACAAGCACGAGGTGCGGGCGCTGGTCGCCAACCGCGACTTCGGCAACGACGCCGAACGCGGCCAGACCTCGTACCCGCTGCCCAGCGGCGTCGCGAAGTTCGGCGCCGGATCGGTCTACAAGGTGTTCACCGCCGCGGCAGCGCTGGAGAAGGGGATGGGGATCCAGAACACCATCCAGGCGCCCGGCCACTACACCTCCACCGTGTACCGCAACGGGTCGGCGCCCTACACCGTCGGCAACGCCGAAGGCGTCAACCCGGGGCCGCGGACCTTGCAGAAGGCGCTCGCGACCTCGCCGAACACCGCCTTCGTCGCACTGCAGGAACGGGTGGGGCTGGACCAGACGGTGGACATGGCGACCCGCCTCGGGATGCGGCAGACGCTGCTGCACTCGAACTTCCAGGGCGACCCGCTCGCCCCGAACGACGCCAACGGGCCGTCGATGGCCGACGTGGTCAAGGAGAAGAAGATCGGGGCGTTCACGCTCGGTTTCGGGCCCACCAGCCCGCTGGAGCTGGCGAACGTCTCGGCGACCCTGATGAGCGGCGGCACCTGGTGCCCGCCGACGCCGGTCGACCAGATCATCGACCGCAACGGGAACCCGATCTCGATCACCGAGGATCCGTGCGAGCAAGCCGTGGACGAGGGCCTCGCGAACGCGATGGCCGTCGGCATGAGCCAGGACGACCAGGCTGGCGGCACCGCGTACGGCGCCGCGAACAGCGCGGGCTGGTCGCGGCCGATCGCGGGCAAGACGGGGACCACCGAAGCCCACCAGTCCGCCGGGTTCATCGGCGCCACCCCGCAGTTCGCCGGCTCGGTGCTCACCTTCTCCGACGGCACCAACCCGCAGGGCATCTGCGACAGCACGCCGCCGACGCTGTGCGGGGCCAACGGCGGCAACATCTACGGCGGCAAGGTCCCGGCGCGGACCTGGTTCGAAGCCATGACGAAGATCCACGAGGGCCTGCCCACGATGGAGCTCCCCGAGGTGACCGACCGCTACGAGAACGGCGGCGACGAGTTCCAGGTGCCCAACGTCGTCGGCATCAGCGCCGAGCGGGCCAAGCGCACCCTGGAGAAGGCCGGTTACAAGGTCGAGCAGCGCTCGGTCAACAGCGAACGCCGCAAGGGCTCGGTCACCAGCCAGACGCCGCGCGGCTTCGCGCTGCCCGGCGAGACGGTGACCCTGTCGGTGAGCACCGGGTACGTGCCGCCGCCGTCCACCGCGCCGAAACCCCCGCCCCCGCCGCCACCCGCGCCGGGCGAACCGGGACGGCCGCCGGGCGAGCAGCAGCCGGATCCGCCGTTCGTGCCGATCCCGCCGGGCATCTTCCCGCCCTGACCGGCTCCCTACACTCGGCTGCTGTGACGAACACGCAGGCGAGCACGCGGCGGGTGCGGTCCCGGTACCGGCTGCTGCGGGTGGACGAGGTCGAGCGGATCACGCCGCGGATGGTGCGGGTCGTGCTCGGCGGCGACGAGCTCGCCGACTTCGACAGCACCGGCAGCGACCAGCGGATCAAGCTCTGCCTGCCGCGGCCCGGGCAGCCGATGCCGCTGGGCCGCGACCGCGCCGAGGTCTTCGCGCTGCCGCGGCAGCAGCAGCCGAAGCAGCGCACGTACACGGTGCGCTGGTTCGACGCGGCGCGGCGGCGGCTCGCGATCGACCTGGTGGTGCACGACCACGACGGCCCCGGCTCGACCTGGGCCCGCGACGTGGAAAGCGGGTCGCAGGTCGTGGCCGTCGGCCCGAGTCCCTCCTACCGGCCGGACCCGGCCGCGGACCGGCTCGTGCTGGCCGGCGACGAGACGGCGCTGCCCGCGATGCTGGCGATGGTCGAGGAACTGGACGAGCGGGCCCGGGTCCGGGTGTTCGCCGAGGTCGCCGACGCGGCCGAGCACCAGGAGGTGCGCACCGGGGCGGACGTGGAGTGGACCTGGCTGCACCGGGACGGGGCCCCCGCCGGGCGGAGCTCGGTGCTCGCGGACGCGGTGCGGGCGGCGGATCTCGGGCCGCGGCCGGACGTCTGGGTGGGCGCCGAAGCCGAGGCCGTGCACGTCATCCGGGAGCACTGCCAGCAGGAGCTCGGCCTGGACCGGCGCCGGGTGTACGCCCTCGCCTACTGGCGCTACGCCACCGCCGCCTGATCGCCTGCCGTCCGACTCCTGCCGCGAGGTGGGGCGGGTGGTCGGCCTGGCTACGCGCTCGCTGCTCAGCGGCTTCGCCGCCGACGGGGAACGACAGCGGACCGCTGCTGTTCAGGGGGTCTGGGGTGGTGATCGGGCGGTGCCCTCCCGAGCGTCGCGGGTCCGCCACCGGTCGTAGGCTGGGCGACGTGAACAAGCTCGGTCGGATCATGCTCGCCGGCGGCGCACTGGGTGCCGCGACCTTCGGCTACGCCGCAGGTGTCGAACGAACGCACTGGACGCTGCGCCGCGCCACCGTGCCGGTGCTCGCGGAAGGCGCGCCGGAACTGCGCATCCTGCACATCTCCGACCTGCACATGATGCCGAACCAGCGGTCCAAGCAGCGCTGGGTCGCCGCCCTCGACGAGCTCGCCCCCGACCTCGTGGTCAACACCGGCGACAACCTCGCCCACCCGCAGGCGGTGCCCGCGGCGCTGCGCGCGATGGGGTCGCTGCTGGACCGGCCCGGGGTGTTCGTGTTCGGCAGCAACGACTACTACGGGCCGAAGCCGAAGAACCCGGCGCGCTACCTGCTGCCCTCGGCGAAGACGAAGCGCATCCACGGCGATCCGCTGCCGTGGCGGGACCTGCGCGCGGCGATGACCGAACGCGGCTGGACGGACGTCACGCACCGCTGGCACGACGTGGAGATCTCCGGGATCCGGATCCACGTGGCCGGACTGGACGACCCGCACCTGAAGCGGGACAAGTACTCGAAGATCGCGGGCGACCCGCCGCAGGAGGCGCAGCTGCGGCTGGGCCTGACGCACTCGCCGGAACCGCGGGTGCTGGACGCCTTCGCCGACGACGGGTACGACCTGGTGCTGGCCGGGCACACCCACGGCGGGCAGCTGCGCGTTCCCGGCTACGGCCCGATCGTGACGAACTGCGAGCTGGACCGGGCGCGGGCGCGCGGCGCGTCCACGTGGGGCGACATGCACCTGCACGTGTCGGCGGGGCTGGGCACCTCCCCGTACGCGCCGGTGCGGTTCGCCTGCCCGCCGGAGGCGACGCTGTTGACGCTGGTCCCGCGCTCGCAGGGCGCCGCGCCGAAGGCCACCGGACTGTTCGGGAACCCCCCTTCCGGGGCCCGCGCGAACATCCGCTAGACTTTGCTCAGCGGCGGACGAGCACCCGAGATGTTCGCCGTTGAGTGATCGGGGTGTGGCGCAGCTTGGGAGCGCGCTTCGTTCGGGTCGAAGAGGTCGTGGGTTCAAATCCCGCCACCCCGACAGGTAGAGGGCCTGGTCAGGACTCCAGCAGGAGTTCCGGCCAGGCCCTTTTCTCGTCTCCGGATCACCTCTTGGGAGAAGACCGGGAGACGATCTTGGTATCAGCTCTCCCGGCCGCTCCCCGCGCGCTCCTTCAGAACCTCGTCCAGAACGGTCACCGGCGACCGCGGAGACATGGCGAGCCGCGCGTCCAACGCTGTTTCCCATCCTGGCCTGGAGTACCGGTACGTGGCCGCGGTGCGCAGGGCGGGCTGCTGCCTGCTGGCTGCCGGTCGCGCCGGGCCGGACACCGCATGGTCTGCGCCCTTCCCACCGGACCCTCGTGGAGGAGTGGGGAACGCCCGCGGTGCCGGCCGATGAGCGAATCGGGCACACGGACACGTCGGTCCGGCGGCGCTACACGCAAGGTGACCACGGAGATGCGGTGCCCGTCGACACCCCGGCGGCGGGCCACGTCAGCCAGCCTGAGCCTCGGAAGACGTACGTCCGGCCGTGGCACGAACAGGGCTCCGGCTTCGCCTGGGAGACATGGTCCGCTACCTGATAGAGCAGAAGGCCGGCACCAAGGGTGGGTACGTCCACAACCGGAACCTCGGCAACGTGACCGGCACCGTGATCCAGGAAGGCGAGATCCACGGCAACATCTCGCTCTAGCCCGTTGCAGTGCGCAAATTCCGTGGCGCGCGGAGAACGGCGCGTGGGTGGGCAGGGCCGATCATGACGAGCTGGACCAGCCCTTAACCGGCTGTCCATGCAGTTTGCAGGCACCCGCACGCGATCAAGAGACGACGCCCATCACCGCCAGAATCGCGAACAGCACCAGCAGAACGACAATGGTGACGACGGCGGTGATGAGGCTCTTGATACCCACTACGGACACTCTCTTTCCATGGCTTGCGGACAGGGCGCAGCGAGATTAGAACATCCGGCCCGCCACATCCCACCTCGATGCTGTTACAGAGCCGAACGAAGCCTGCAAGGGCAGCAGCGTGACACGCCACCCACCGGCTGCTCGGCGTGGCCCGCGCTCAGCGCAGGCGGGCGCCGAGTCGACGCTCGCCGACTCCCCCAGGCCGCACCCGCGGTATCCGGCGGACGACGGCCCGCGGCAGCACCGCACATTCCACGGCACTTCCGGCATATCGCCCGGAAAAGGACTCGACCGCTGAACTGGACGACGCTTTCAGCCGCTCCCGTTTCCGTTCACGGGAACGCCGAGGGTTTTCCCTCTACTGCGGAATCGACTCGGTCATCACCCGTTCCGGTGTTCTCGCACCCGTAGCATCAGGATGTGACGAATCCAACGGTCACTCGCAACTGAAGTCGATCCACGAGGTAGTTTTCATGCGTTTTCGCAAGAGCATCTCCGCACTCGTCCTCTGCGCCGCCGGTGCCGGTACCGCCGCGCTCGGCGCAGGTACGGCGCTCGCGGACGTCGACAAGGAATTCGGCCCGTACGACAGCATGGAGAAGTGCGGTAAAGCCGGAGAGGACCACCGCGGCGACGAAGGAATCGTCGGTTACCAGTGCGAGGAGAGGTCGGACGGCTTCTACTTGGTCGCCACTTACCGGTGACGACATTTCAAGCGTGACACCGGTGCTCGCCCACCTCGCGACGCCCATCCGCGCATTCGCGGAGCGGAACGGTCACGGGTAACGGGACCCGCGCATCCCAGCGGTGCGCCGCGCCTTTCGGAGATGCGCGACGGTGACCACCGGCGTGCTCGACCCGATCACGGACGGCCGTTCTCGCGTCGGAGGCCGGTTCGCGGTGCCGCCGGTCGATCAGGCGCAGGTCCAGCGGACCGGTTTCGACGGGCCCTTGAGCATCCCCGCGGTTCCGGTGAGCGCCGTTCCGTCCGGGCTGATCGAACGCGGGGCGACCTGCCAGCCGTTCATCCCGGGCAGCTGGGTCCGCTGCTCGCCGTCGACCAGAACGCCGTCCTGACCGGAGCCGGCGGGGGGGGGGGGCCCCCCCCCGGGGGGGGGGGGGCCCCCCCCCCCCCCCCGGGGGGGGGGGGGCGGGGCCCCCACGCCGCGGTCGTTGATCGCGCCCGAGCCCGCGACGGTGTCGGGCAGCGACTCGGCCGCCCCCGTGTCCAGGTTCCAGCGGATCGCGCCGTCGGGGCCGTCGCCGAACACCCACGACCCGCTGATCCCGGTCGCCTCCAGGTGCGCGTTCGGCGCGACGCCCGCGGGCCGCGGGAGCGGGGCGCCGGTGCCGTCCGGCCGCCAGACGTAGCCGACGGTCGGGGCGTCGGGGGTGTCGCCGTCGACGGTGCCGACCACCGTGCCGTCCGCCGCGACGTCGGTGGCGATGCCGCGCGGCCCGACCAGGTCGACGGGCTGGTCGGAGCCCGGCTTCCACACGACCGGGAGCTCCCCGGCCGCATCGGTGCGGAATCCGGCGATCACGCCGGAGTCGTTGATGCCGCGCGGCGTCACGTGCCCGGGCAGCACGTGGACCTCGCCGTCGCGCAGCACGTAGGGCCGCCGTTCGCCGTACTCGTCGAAGATTCCGCCGACCGCGACCCCGGCGGAGTTCACGTCGGTCAGCGCATCGGGCAGGTCGGCGGGCAGGTCCACGATCTCGCCGTCCCGCCACACCACGCCGACCTCGGTCTGCACCGGGTCGTGGCCCACGGCCCGGCCGACGGCGGTCCGCCCGTCCGCGCTGGCCCCCGCTACCCCGCCCTCGGTGGTGCCGGGCGGCAGCGGGAGTTCGCGGATCTCGCAGGCCGCGGGCGCGGCCGGTCCGGCGGCGGCCACCGCGGGGGCGGTCGCCACGACCGATCCGGCGAGCGCACCGCCCAGCCCGACGAGGCCGATCAGGGTCCTTGTTCCGAGTTCCACCACAGCTCCCTCGCGTTGTTCCACGACTCCGGGTGACGCGCGGCGGCGGTGCGGGGTTGCCCGGTCCCGGTGATCCGCCTCGGGCGAGTGGAAGGGGCGGCGCGGTGTCGGGGGCATCGGGCAGGATCGTGGGGTGAGCGAGTACCCAGACGCGAAGATTCCGCAAGAGCTGTTCGACGACGCCGAGCGGGAGGCCCGGTGGCGAGCGCGGTTCAGCGCACCTCGGGTGTCGCTGCCGGATTGGGCGCGGGAAGCGCCGGGCCGCAGCCTGTACGTCTCCAACGCCAGCGGTACCTGGGAGCTGTACGCGTGGGACCGCGAATCCGGTGCGCACCGCCAGGTCACCGACCGTCCGAACGGGACGTTCCACGGCACGCTGTCCGCCGACGGCGCTCGGGTGTGGTGGTTCGACGACACCGACGGCGACGAGTTCGGTTCCTGGGTGAGCGAGGACTTCGCCGCGGGCGGCGGGAAACCGGAACCGGCGCTGCCCGGGACGCACCCCGGCTATCCGGCCGGCTTGGAGCTCGGGCCGACGGTGACCGGGGTCGGCATGTCCACCGACGACGGGGTGACGGTGTGGGTGTCCCGCGCCGGCGGAGCCCCGGAGGTCGTCTACGAGCACGAGCAGGACGGTGGCCTGTCCGCGCTGTCCTGGGACGAGAGCCTGCTGGTGCTGTCGCACTCCGAGCACGGCGACAGCAGGCACCCGGCGCTGCGCGTGCTGCGGGTGGACGGTGCCGCGACCGTCGCGGACAAGTGGGACGGGCCGGGGAAGGGGCTGGACGCGCTGGACTTCGCGCCGGTCGCCGGAGATCCGCGGCTGCTGGTGCTGCACGAGCGGCACGGACGGGAAGAACTGCTGATCTGGGACGTGCTGGCCGACACCGAGCGGGAGATCGACCTCGGCCTGCCCGGTGAGGTGTCCGCGGACTGGTACCCGGACGGCACCGCGCTGCTGATCGCGCACACCCACCACGCGCGGACCACGATGCACCGCTACGACCTGGAGACGGGCGAGCTGGTGGAGCTGGCGACACCCGCGGGCACCGTCGGCGGCGCCTCGGTGCGCCCGGACCGCTCGGTCGAGTACTCGTGGTCGTCGGCGGCGACGCCGTCGCTGGTGCGGACGCTGCGCGCGGACGGCACCGACGAGGTGCTGCTGACCCCGCCCGGGGAGCGGCCGCCGGGGTCCGAGCCGGTGCGCGACGTGTTCGTGCCCGTCCCGCACGGCCCGAACGAGTCGGTGCACGCGCTGGTGTCCCGGCCGGAGGGCGCGGGTGACGGGCCGGTGCCGACGGTGTTCAACCTGCACGGCGGGCCGCACGCGGCGGACGAGGACCGGTTCTCCGCGTACCGGGCGGCGTGGCTGGACGCGGGCTTCGCCGTCGTCGAGATCAACTACCGGGGTTCGACCGGCTACGGCTCGGCGTGGCGGGACGCGATCGAGGGCAGGCCGGGCCTCACCGAGCTCGCCGACGTCGCGCACGTGCACGACTGGGCGGTGCGGGACGGGCTCACCACGCCCGAGCTGAGCGTGGTCGCCGGGGCGTCCTGGGGCGGCTACCTGACGCTGCTGGCGCTGGGCACCCAGCCGGAGCGGTGGGCGGGCGGTGTCGCCGGGGTGCCGGTCGCCGACTACGTCTCGGCGTACGCGGACGAGATGGAGCCGCTGCGCGCCTACGACCGGGCGCTGTTCGGCGGTTCGCCGGAGGAGGTGCCCGCGGTCTACGAGGAGTGCTCGCCGCTGACCTACGTGGACGAGGTGCGGGCGCCGGTGCTGGTGCTGGCCGGGGACAACGATCCGCGGTGCCCGATCCAGCAGATCCTGAACTACCTGGACCGGCTGGCGCAGCGGGAGGTGCCGTTCGAGTTCTACCGCTACGACGCCGGCCACGGCTCGCTGGTGGTGGCGGAGACCCTGCGCCAGGTCGCCGCGGAGATCCACTTCGCGCGCCGGGCGGTGGGCCGCGCCTGATCCGCTCCGCCCGGCCCGCCGCGCGCGGGCCGGGCGTTCAGCGGATTCCCAGCCGGTTCACGCGCGGCCACCACGGGCGCGGAGCGGATCGGTGAGCCCGGCCGGCCACGGGCGGTGCAGCCGCACGGTGGGCCGGTCGTCGGCCGCCGGGACGGGCAGCTCGCCGCTGAGCACGCGGCTCCGCGGGCGCGCGGGTTCGGCCACCCGCCCGCCGCGCAGCACCACCACTCGGTCGGCGAGCTCGGCCAGTTCCGGGTCGTGGCTGATCAGGATGGTGGTGCGGGTGCGGGACAGCTTGCGCAGCGGCGCGACCACGTTGGCCTTCGACTCGGCGTCCAGGCCGTTCGTGGGTTCGTCGAGCACCAGCACCGGGGTGCGGCGCAGCACCGCGCGGGCGATGGCGATGCGGCGGCGCTGTCCGCCGGACAGCAGCGCGCCGCGCTCGCCGAGGACCGTCTCGTAACCCTCCGGCAGGGCGCGGACGAACTCGTCGGCGTCGGCCTCCCGCGCGGCGGCGACGATCTCGGCCGGGGTGGCGTCCGGGCGGCCGAAGGCGATGTTCTCGGCGACGGTGCCGTGCAGCACGTCCGCCTCCTGCGGGACGAACGCGATCTGGTCGCGCACCACGTGCAGCGGCAGCCGGGTGAGGTCCACCCCGTCGAGCAGCACCTGCCCGCCCTCCGGGTCGTAGAACCGCAGCAGCAGCTTCGTCAACGTCGACTTCCCCACCCCGCTGGGCCCGGTGACCAGCACGAACTCGCCCGGCCGGATGGCCAGCCGGAAGTCGCGGAGCGCGTGCTCCGCCGCCCGCGGGTACCGGAAGGCGACGCGGTCGAACTCGACGGCGCGGCCGGGGCGCCCACCCGGCGGCAGCTGCGCGGTGCCGTCCGGGGCGTCGACCACCGCGGGCCGCGCATCGAGCAGTTCGACGAGCCGTTCCGCCCCGGCGCGGGCGGCGGTGACCGCCATCGTGATGCGGCCCAGGTCCTGCAGCGGCGGGTACAGGTAGCCGATGTAGGCGGCGAAGGCCATCAGCCCGCCGATGGTGATGCGGTCGGCGGAGATCTCCCAGACCCCGACGCCGATGACCAGCAGGATGCACACCGTCTCGACCACGGTGACCAGCGGCGCGTACGTCGAGGACAGCCGCGCCTCCACCAGCTTGGCGCGGAACCAGCGCATCGAGGCGGCGTGCAGCTTCGCGTCCTGCCGTTGCTGCTGGTTCGCGGATTGCACCAGCTCGACGTGCGAGAGGCCCTCCGCGACGGTGCTCGCGATCTCGCCGTTCGCGGCGCGCTCGGCCCGGGAGGCGTCGCGGATCCCGGCGGAGAACTTCCGGGCCACCAGCCAGAAGGCGGGCGCGAGCGCGAAGGACAGCAGCGCCAGGTCCCAGCGCAGGTACAGCGCGGCCCCCGCGTACAGCACGACGCCGAAAAGAGCGGTTCCCGTCTCCACCACTCCGGAGGCGACGAGCCTTTCCACCGATTCCACGTCACCGGACATCCGGGCGACGAGATCTCCCGTTCTCCGGCGCGCGAAGAAATCGGGCGACAATCGTTGGACGTGCGCGAAGACGTGCGCGCGCAATCGCACGAGGAATCGTTCCGCCGCGCGCGCGGAGAGGTAGGCCCCGCCGAACGAGGCGAGCGCGCCGGCCACCGCGATGCCCAGCCAGGCCGCCCCCGGCGCCCAGAAGGCGTCGAGGCTGCCCGCGGCCAGCGCGTCATCGGTGATCAGCATGAACATCCAGATCGCCGCGGTGTCGGCCAGCGCGGCGACCACCAGCAGCACCCCCGCGACCAGCAATCCGGCCCGTTCCGGGCGCAGGTGCGGGCGGAACCGGGCGAAGATCTCGCGGATCCCCGGCGCAGCGGTCATGATTCACCTCTCCAGTGCGCGATCGCGCGGAACGCCCGGAGGGGCGGCGGCGATGCGGACGCCGCCGACCCTCCGGTGCGGAGTCACTTCCGCGGCTGCTGCGGCCGGCCCGGGGCGGGCTGCTCGGGGCGCGGGAAGTGCGGGCGCTTGCCGGGAACCGGAATGGGGAATCCCATGGTGACCTCCTGGTCGATTCTCTTCTCTGATTTCGCCGGGCCGTTCGGCGCCGACATGAACGAAACTACCGGCGCAATTCGGCGGGAATCGACGCGAATGCGCTGCCAATTCCCTGGGAACGAACTGGGTGCGAACCGGAGGTTCCGCCGGGGTCGCGGATTCCCGGGAAGCGCGCGGCGGCCGCCCAGCGGGCTCCCAGCCGCGGCGGGTACGCGGGTGACCCACGTCTCACGCGTTGTTCCGCTCAGCGCGGAATACCCGCGCGTGCAACTGCGTCATGGGGGTCATGAGCCATCTCTTCGACCCGTTGAAGCTGGGCGCCACCGAGATCCGCAACCGCGTCTGGGTGTCCCCCATGTGCCAGTACTCCGCCGTGGACGGGGTGCCGACCGATTGGCACCTGGTGCACCTCGGCCAGTTCGCCGTCGGCGGCGCCGGGCTGGTCATGGCCGAGGCCACCGCCGTCGCACCCGAAGGCCGCATCAGCGCCGCCGACACCGGGCTGTGGAACGACGAGCAGGTCACGGCCTGGCGCCGGATCACCGACTTCCTGCGCGAGCAGGGCTCTACCCCGGCCGTGCAGCTGGCGCACGCGGGCCGCAAGGCCTCCACCACGGCCCCGTGGGAGGGCGACGGCACGCTGCCCGCGGCCGACGGCGGCTGGCAGACCGTCAGCTCCACGTCGAACGCCTTCGGCGCGCTGGCCGCCCCCCGCGCGTTGACCGAGGACGAGGTCGCCGCGATCCCGCAGCAGTTCGCCGACGCCGCGCGCCGCTCCGCGGAAGCCGGGTTCGAGGTCGTCGAGCTGCACTTCGCGCACGGCTACCTGGCGCACCAGTTCTACTCGCCGCTGGTCAACGACCGCACCGACCGCTACGGCGGCGACTTCGACGGCCGGGTCCGGCTGCTGCTGGAGATCGTCGACGCGGTGCGCGAGGTGTGGCCCGCGGGACGCCCGCTGCTGGCGCGGCTGTCCGCGACGGACTGGGTCGAGGGCGGCTGGACCGGCGACGACTCCGTGCGGCTGAGCCGGCTGCTGGCCGAGCACGGCGTGGACCTCGTCGACGCCTCCACCGGCGGTGCGGTGCCCGACGCGCGGATCCCGGTCGGCTCCGGCTACCAGACCCGGTTCGCGCGGCAGATCAAGCTGGAGGCGGAGGTGCCGACCGGCGCCGTCGGCCTGATCACCTCACCGCAGCAGGCCGAGGAGGTCGTGTCCTCCGGTTCGGCGGACGCGGTGCTGCTCGGCAGGGAACTGCTGCGCGACCCGCACTGGCCGCTGCACGCCGCTGACGAGCTGCACGCCGAGAACATCTGGCCGAAGCAGTACGTGCGCGCCCGCCGCGCCTGACCGCGCCCCCGTGCCCGCCGGGCGCCGAGCTCGGCGGGGCGGGCGGCCCCTCATCGCACGTGGTTCGGCCCGGCGCCCGCTCCGTTCGAGCGAGCACCGGGCCGGGCCGTGCGGGTGGTCAGGACTCCGCGAGCTGGGCCTGCCACATCCAGTGCGACTTCTCCAGCTCCTGCGCGATCGCGATCAGCAGGTCCTGGCTCACCAGGTCGGTCTTGTCCGTCTCGTCGATCCGGCCGCGCA
This sequence comes from Saccharopolyspora sp. 6M, assembly GCF_020176775.1. Lineage (NCBI taxonomy): Bacteria > Bacillati > Actinomycetota > Actinomycetes > Pseudonocardiales > Pseudonocardiaceae > Saccharopolyspora > Saccharopolyspora sp. 6M. Next base: position 26,386 of record NZ_JAIUJZ010000052.1, on the reverse strand, counting down.
ACCGGCGGATGACCGTCGCCAGCGCGTCGACGATGGCGGCGATGACCTCCTTGTCGGAGCGCCAACCGGCCTCGAAGCGCGGCACCCCGGAGGCCTCGGCCACGGTCGACGCCCGGCCGTCCGGGGAGACGCCCAGCGCGGAGGCGCGCTCCGCGACGTCGTCGGCGAAGCCGCGCGCGACCGAGACCAGCTCGTCCAGCTGGAGGTGCACGTCGCGGAAGAAGCGGCCGACGACGTTCCAATGGGCCTGCTTCGCCACGAGGTGCAGGTCGATCATGTCCAGCAGGGTCCCCTGCAAGGCCTTGCCGGTGATGTCCTGGTCGGAGTCGCCGAGCGGGCTGGAGATCGGGGACTTGGTGGCGGTCATCGCGTACCTCCTCGCACCGGGTGCGCAGTCGGTTCGGGCATGTCCCCCGGTGGTTACCCGCCGAGCCCGCCCGATAATCACCGATCGGCGGTGCGGAGTCAGGAGCGGCGCTGTTCGGCGAACTCGACCAGCTGGGTGCCGATGGTGCGCAACGTGCTCCCCAGCTTCGGGTCGGAGCAGGTCCCGTCCGGTTCGAACCGGGCCTCCGATGAGTTGACCGCGGCGCCGAGCGGCGTCGGCCAGCCGCGCAGCGAGTGCACCACCGAGCGCAGCGCCTGCAGCGTGGTCACCGCCGCCTGCCAGCCGTACGCGGCGCCGACGCAGCCGACGGCCCGGCCGTCCAGGTAGGGGCGCTCGTCGGCGCGGAGGTCCTCCGCGTAGTCCAGCGCGTTCTTGATCAGGCCGGAGATGGTGCCGTGGTAGCCGGGCGAGGACAGCACCACCCCGTCCGCCCCGCGCAGCGCGGCGACGAGCTCCCGCGCGGCCTCGGTGCGGTCGGTGAAGTGCGGGTCGTAGAACGGCAGCACCAGGTTCTCGCCGCCGATGGCGCGCACCTCGGCGCCCGCCTCGCGCGCCCCGGCGAGAACGGCGTGCATCGCGCGCTCGGACTGGGAGTCCGGGCGCACCGAACCGCCGATCCCCACCACGGTCACGGTCATCTTCGGATCCTTTCATCGGGGGCCGGCGGTGTCCTGCGGTCGCAGCCGGACGTCGATCACGCTACGACCTCCAGATAACTCGAAGTCAAAGGTCCGCGGCAGTGTCCCGGGTCACGACTACCTGCTAGTAGCCTCCCGGGCACGGTCCGTCCTCGGGAGGTCTTGCCATGTCGAAAGCCGTCGAACTGATCCCGCCCCGGCTGCGCGCGCACGTGCTCGGCGCCGGGTTGCACGCCGCGTTCGCGCTGCCGCGGCCGCTGCGCAGGCTCATCGCGGGAGCGCCGCGGCGGATCGACGGCCAGGAGCTCGCGCTCGACGCCCAGCTGCTGCTGAAAATGCAAGCGCTCACCGGCAGCACCCAGCTCACCAACGGCGACGCCGCCGGGTCCCGGGCGCTGATGGCGGAGTCCACCGCCATCGTCGACCGGGCACCGCTGCCCGGCGTCGCGGTCGGCGAGCGCACCATCCCCACCCCGGACGGCGAGCTCGCGGCGCGGCTGTACCGGCCGCAGTCGCTCACCGAGCACAGCCCGCTGCTGGTGTTCTTCCACGGCGGCGGCTGGGTCATCGGCGACCTGGACAGCCACGACGACCTGTGCCGCTACTTCGCGAAGGCCGCCGGGGTGCGAGTGCTCTCGGTCGGCTACCGGCTCGCACCGGAGGACCCGTTCCCGGCGGCGTTCGACGACGCGATGGCCGCGTTCCGGTACGCGGTGGAGCGGGCCGAGGAGCTCGGCACCCAGCCGGACCGGATCGCGGTCGGCGGGGACAGCGCGGGCGGCAACCTGGCCGCCGCCGTCTCGTACCACGCGACGCGGGCCGGGGGGCCGAAGCCGGCGTTCCAGCTGCTGATGTACCCGGCGCTGGACGCGACGGTGCGGCGGCGCTCCCGGGACCTGTTCAGCAGCGGGCTGCTGCTGTCCGACTCGGACATCACCTGGTTCCTCGACCAGTACGCGGCCCCCGGCACCGACCGCACCGACCTGCGGCTGTCGGTGCTGCTGGCGGACGACCTGAGCGGCCTGCCGCCCGCGCACGTGGTCACCGCCGGGTTCGACCCGCTGCGCGACGACGGCGAGGAGTACGCGCGGCGGCTCGCCGAAGCGGGCGTGCCGGTGGTGGCGCGGCGCTTCGAGGACCTGATCCACGGGTTCGGCAACGTGCGGCAGGCGGGCACCCGGTTCAACGAGGCGCTGAGCGAGATCGCGGGCACCCTCCGCGCCGGGCTGGCCCTCGGCGGCAAGGCCTGAGCTCGACGGCCCGTCCGGGTTCCCGGGCGGGCCGTTCCGCGGGCCGCGGACCGCCGCGGCACCGGTCCGCGCGGTCGGATCCGGCGGTCAGGAGTCGAGGATCCCGCGGAGCCGGGCCAGCAGGTCCTCCCGGGAGGAGGCGCCCAGGCGCTGCTTGATCCGTCCGATGTGGTGCTCCACCGTCTTCGCCGAGATGAACAGCCGCTTGCCGACCTGCTTGTAGGTGAGCCCGGACAGCACCAGCTCCGCGACCTCCCGCTCGCGTTCGCTGAGCACGCCGTCGCCGGACTCGCCGATGGCGCGCGGGCGGGCCGGTTTGCCCTGCAGCGAGCGGGCGCACTCCAGCAGCCCGAGCATCGTGGGCCGGTCGGCGGTGCGCAGCGCCGCCTGCCCGGCGAGCCGGGCCCCGTCCCAGGTGAGCCCGGCCGCGTGCAGTCCGCGGGCCGCCTGCTCGGCCTGCTCGCGGTCGACCGCTCCGGTGAGCACGTCCTGCCAGGTGCGGGCGGCCGCGGCCATCGCCGCGGACATCGGGTTGTGCCCGGACATCGCCTCCAGCGCGGCCACGTGGGTGCGCACGGTCGCGGCGTCCTCGCTGACCACGGCAGCCTGGAGGCACTTCCAGCGCAGCAGCCCGGTCCACAGCGGCGGGTCGCCGAGCTCGGCGAGCAGGGCGAACGCCGCGTCCAGGTGCGGTTCGACCCAGTCCTGGTCGTGCAGCCGCGCGCAGGACACGGCGAGTTCGCCGAGCGCCAGCAGCCCGAACAGGTCCGCCGGGTGCTCGGCGATGGCCTGCCGGGCGCGGCCGCGGACGGCGTTCAGCGCGGCGGTGTCGTTGTCCCGGTTCGCGATGCCCGCTTCGATCGCGGTGGCCAGCAGCCGGTCCCGCGCCTGCAACGCGTCGGGGGCGGGCGCGGCGGCGTCCAGCGCGGCCCGCGCGCCGAGGGTGTCGCCGCGGGCCAGCGGGATCCACGCGGCGAGCAGCCGGTGCCGCACGGCGAGCATCGGCCCGCCGCTGCCCGCTTCGATGGCGCGCCCCACCACGGAGGCGGCGACGTCGAGCTCGCCGCAGTGCAGCGCGGCGAGGGTGGCGATCGCGGCCGGCGTGTCCGGCACCAGCGCGGCACCGCCGACCGGTTCGGCCAGCGACGCCGACCGGGTCAGCAGGGACAGCGCGGTGACCGGGTTGCCGGTGATCGATTCGCGGATCCCGTCGACGAGCTGGTCGGAGGAACCGGACAGCGAGGTCGGCGGCCCCGGGTCGGGCACCGTCCGCAGCAGCTGCTCGGCTTCGGCGAGCCGTCCGGTGCCGATCAGCGACACGGCCGCGTAGGCGCGGTCGCCGGGCCAGCGCAGGTGCTCGGCGGACCAGCGGCACAGCTGCGCGGAGCGGGCCGGCAGTCCGCGGTGGGCGAGCACGCTGGCCGCGACCTGCACGCCCAGCGCCCGGTCCGGGACGGTCTCGTCCACGATCACCGCGTCGGCGAGCCGCAGCGCCTCGTCGAAGTGCCCGGCGATCGCGGCGGCCTTGGCGCGGCGCGCGGCGAGCCGGACGGGCGGGGTTCCGGCGGAGACGGCGGCGTCGAAGAACCGCGAGGACAGCTCCGGCGCCTGCTCGGCCGCTTCCACCCCGGCCTGCTCGTAGGCCTCGGCCATCGTCGGGTCCGCGGCCGAGGTCGTCTCCGAGTCGAGGAACGGGCGCAGCAGCCCCAGCACCGGCCGGCCGCGGTCGAGCTGCACCCGCACCAGCCTGCGGGCGATCGCGATCCGCTCGTCGACGGGTGTGAGCAGCTGCGCCGCGCGGCGCGCCAGCGGCAGCAGCTCGCCCGCCCCGTCGGTGAGCCCGCTGGCGCGGATCGCGGACAGCGCGGGCACCACGTCGGCCGGGTCGAGCGCCAGCAGCCAGGCCAGCACGTCGGGGTGCGGGGCGGCGCCGACGGCGACGGCGCTCGCGCACCGGCCGCCGACCTCGCCCAGGGCGGCGAGCTCGTGCTGGACGTGCTCGACGATGCGGGACGGCACCGAGGTCGGCGTGAGGTGCTGCGGGCTGGTGTCGGCGAGCACGCCCTCCACCAGCCGCGGGACCCCGCCGGTCTGCGCGAGCAGCCGGTCGATCCACTCGGCGGGCGGCGCGGTGCCGAGGCCGCGTTCGACGCGGGCGGCGAGGTCGGCGGCGGTGTACCCGGACAGCACGACGGGCGGTCCGGAGCGGTCCAGGACGTGCACGAGTTCGGCGAGCTCCGCGCCGCGCGGCCACGGCCGGTAGGCGACCACCAGCCGCGCCCGCGGGTCGGCGGCGAGCTCGCGCGCGGCGCGCAGCGCGGCGTCGTCGAGCAGGTGCGCGTCGTCGAGCAGCACGGCGGTGCTCGCGGGGTCGGCGCGGCGGACGTCCCGCTCGACCGGCACGCCGGCGGCCCGGTAGGCGTCGGCGAGCTCGTCGAGCAGCGCGGTCTTGCCCGCACCGCCGGCGGCCTGGATCCCGACCTGCACCGGTTCGGCGGGCGCTGCCGCGACGGACTCCCACAACCGGACGGCGCGGGGCCCGGTCACCAGGTCTGGGGCGGTGGCTGTCCGGTGGTTCACAGGAGTCCTCGGTTCACGGAGACCTCGATTCGCGGGTCACTCGGCGGGATCACTCTTGGGGGTGGGAGTGGGTTTCGTCAACGCTGCTGGGTCTGGACGGGGCTGGTCGGGGTCTGCCCGCCGAACCCCTGCACGATGGTCAGCACCAGGCCGCCGATGATCAGCAGCGCGGCCGCGCCCAGTTTCAGGATCTTGAGCAACCGCTGCCGGTCTTCGTCCGGCGGTTCCAGGTACATCGGTTCGACCTGCACCGGCGGCCGCGGTGGTTCTTCGCGCTCGGGTTCGCCGTCGATGACGTCGAGCCCGCCGGATCCGGGACCTTCGACGCGGACGAGCACGCTGGTCTCGGCGGCGGACTCACCGCGGTCGCTGACCGCGGACAGCACGCCGACGGCGGAGGCCGCCGCGCCGCGGGCCGCGACGAGTTCCGGTGCCGCGTCCACCTGCGGGGCGCGTTCGAGCCGTTCGGCGACGAGCTGCTTGACCAGCGGGGTGCGCGCGGTTCCACCGGCGAGCACGAGCGCGGCCAGGTCCTCCGGCGCCACCGCCGCGGACTGCACGGCCTGCAGCAGCAGCTCCGGCACCCGTTCCAGGTGCGATCGGACGAGCTGCTCGTAGCGGGGGCGGGACAGGGCGAAGTCGGTGCGCAGCCCGGGAAGTTCGATGCGGACGGTGGTGCCCGGGTGGTAGGACAGCGCTTCCTTGCCGCGGGCGCAGTCGCCCCGCAACGCGACCAGCGCGGCCCGGTGCGCCGGGTCGGACGCGTCGAGCCCGTCGAGCTGGGGGCCGAACTCCGCCAGCAGGTGGGAGAAGATCTCGTCGTCGAGGTCCTGCCCGCTGGGATGCCCGGTGTCCAAGGTGGACCCGACCACGTCGAAACCGGGGCTGCGGCGGCGCAGCACGGTCGCGTCGAAGCCGGTGCCGCCGATGTCGGCGACGGCGACCGCGTCCTGCTCGGCGACCTGCTGCCTGCTGGCGTAGTCGACGGCGACGGCGACCGGTTCGGGCACCAGCGTCACGTCCCGCAGGCCGAGCGCGGCGAGCGCCTGGCGCACCAGGTGGGCGCGGAACGGCCCCCAGGTGGCGCTGTGCGCGAGGGTGATGTGCTCGGCCGGGTGGCCGAGCTGGTGGGCGACGGTGTCGGCGACCCATTCGACGACGGCCGCGACGAGCGCCTGCGCGGAGATGAACTCGCTGCCGACCAGCAGCGGCGCCTCGTCCCCGACCTGGCGGGTGAACCCTCGGACGACCCACTCGTGGTGGGTCAGCTCCTGCTTGCTCGCCTGCTCGCCTGCGACGAACGACCCGTCCTGGACCCGGCACAGCACGGTGGGGACGGTGTGCCCGGCGGAACCGAGCGGCAGCGGGGTGGCCGCACCCCACCTGCCGCCGTCGCGCCGCGCGATGGCGGCGGAGGTGGCCGTGGCCCCCACGTGGATCCCCAGGACGTAAGGCATGCAACCCCTTCCTGCGATCGCCTTCCGGGGTCATCTGGCGGTACCGGGCGCACGACCGGGGAAGTCCGGATCACACGGTCGGGTGACCACCCGATGACGCTCAGGGCGGTGACAATTTAGCGCGTGCTCGATCACGGAGTGCTGACGGATCCCCCTATGGGTCCCCTAGTCGAGTCAGGACCGCACCCCCTAACAGTGCCCCCAATCACTAGGAGTCGTACCCGATGGCTGCGGGCACGCCCCGCAGTAGCGTGCTCGCTGGGAGTGAGGGATCGGGCACGACCTTCACTCGGTCACACGTAACCGAGTTCCGCTGAGCCAGGAGAAAGCAGTCATGACCCACTCTCAGCCGGATGATGCCCCGGGCCGTACCGAGCCCCCCACTGCCACCCCGGGGGCGCACGACGCGCCCGGCCAGCCGGACGCACCGACGCTGTACGAGTTCCTCACGAGGCTCGTGACCAGCCCGGACGCCCAGGCTGCCTTCGACGCCGATCCGCGCGCCACGCTGGATCACGCCGGACTCGGGGACATGAGCGCGACGGACGTGCTGCACGCATCGTCGCTGGTGCTCGACTACGCGCCGGTCGAGATCGCGGACGAATACGGCCGCTCACTGCAGAGCAGCGTCGAGAAGTTCGCCGCGAGCACCCAGCACGTCGCGATCAACGAATTGCATCCCGCACAGCCACACGAGCAGGAAGTTACGGAACTCAGCATGCTGCCTCCGCACAACACCCCCGCCCCTGCCCCCGGCGACGACGCCGAGCAGCACATCCACGACGAGACCAACGTCAACATCGAGCAGACCGACTCGCACAACCTGGTCAACGTGCACGACGTGCTCAGCGGCAACGAGATCCTGAGCGGCAACGAGGTCAACGTCGGCAACGTCGTCGGTGACACCACCTCCACCGCGGTCGCGGGCGGCGACAGCATCGTCGGCACCGTCGGCGACGTCGCGTTCGGCGCCGTCAGCCAGGTCACCAACACCGTCGACAACACCGTCAGCACGGTCGGCGGCGTGGCCGGTGGCGCCACCTCCGACCTGCCGGTCGTCGACGACCTGACCGGCGCGCTGCCGGCCGGCGGCGACGCCGCCTCGGTCGACGCGGGCGCGCTGTCCGGTGTCGCCGGTGGCGCCCTGGACACCGTGGGCGACGTGGCCTCCGACGTGCCGGTCGCCGGTGACATCGCGGGCCCGGCCGTCGACACCGTCGGTGGCGTGGCCGGTGGCGCCGTGGGCACCGTCGAGGGTGTCGCGGGCGGCGCTGTGGACACCGTCGGCGGCATCGCCGGTGGCGCCGTGGCCGGCCCGGTGGGCGACGTGGCCTCCGCGCTGCCCGCCCCGGCCGACCTGCCGGTCGTCGGTGACGTGGCCGAGTCCCTCCCCGTCGAGGACGTCGCCTCCCACCTGCCGGCCCCGAGCGACCTGCCGGTCGTCGGCGACATCGCCGGCCCGGCCGTCGAGGACGTCGCCGGTGCGGCCACCTCGGCCCTGCCGCTGGACGGCCTGCTCTGATCCGACCTCCGGTCTGATCAAGGCGAAATGCCCTGAAAGCCGGGGGGGGGGGGGGGGGGGGGGGCCCCCGGGGGGGGGGGGGCCCCCCCCCCCCCCGGGCCCCCCCGCCCCCCCCGGGGGGGGGGGGGGGGGGGGGGGGGCCCCCCCCCCCCCGCCGGCGGGGGGGGGCGGGGGGGCCCCCCCCCCCCCGTTTCTAACACTCCCAAACCCCCCCCCCCGGGGGGCCCCCCCCCCCCCCCCCCCCCCGGCTTTCGCATTACCACACCACAGTCCTGACACAAGTCACCCGCTCGGGTTTTCCTTTCGCTGTGTAACGGTCCACAATCGCTGCTGTGATCGAGACGGCGATGGTGGAACTGATCGATCGCGCGACCGCGGAATGCGCCGAGCAGCAGCGCCCCGACCTGCACAACCGGCTGCGCCAAATCCGGACGCGCGTTCTGGATCCCGCCCAGCTGGTGCTGGTCGTGGGCGAACCGAAGCAGGGCAAGAGCGAACTGATCAACGCGTTGGTCAACGCATCGGTGTGCGACTCCGGCGACGACGTGACCACGCTCGTGCCCACCCTCGTGCGGCACTCCGACCACCCGACCGCCCAGGTCGTCGAGCAGGAACCCGCCGGCGGGCCCGCCGCCCTCGACCGGTTCCCCGTCCCCGTCGAGCAGGTGCGGGAACGCATCGGGCAGGCCATCGGCAACGGCCGCCCCGTCAGCCGCGGCGAGGTCGGCATCCCCCGCGCCGTGCTCAAGGACGGTCTGGTGCTGATGGACACGCCCGGCTTCGGCGCCACCTCCAGCACCCTCACCGCCCGCACCCTCGGCGTCGTCGCGGAAGCGGACGTGCTGCTCATCGTCTCGGACGCCACCCAGGAGCTCACCCACAACGAGCTGACCTTCCTGAAAAAGGTCGCCAAGCTGTGCCCGAACGTGGCGCTCGTGCAGCCGAAGACCGACGTCACCCCGCACTGGCGGAAGGTCGTCGAGGTCAACCAGCGGCACCTCGCCGGAGCCGGGATCAACGCCAAGATCTTCCCGGTGTCCTCCACGATCCGGATGCAGGCGATGCACGCGAAGGACGCCGCGCTCAACGCCGAATCCGGCTTCCCGCAGCTGGTCGAATACCTGCGCGGCGAAGCGCTCGGCAAGCACGACCAGCTCACCCGCAGGCTCGTCGCGCAGAACGTCGCCGACGCCGTCGACGAACTCAGCGAAGCGCTGAAGACCGAACTCGCCGGGCAGAGTCCGCGCACCGCCGCGCAAACATTGATCGAACTGGAAACGGCGCAGCGGCGTTCCGAAGATCTGCGCCGGATCACCGGCCGCTGGCAGAAGGCGCTCAGCGACGGGATCGGCGAACTGTTCGCCGACATCGAATTCGACTTCCGGGAACGGACCTGGGCGATCACCACCCAGATCGGCGAAACCCTGGAGGAGGCCGACCCGGTGCCCGTCTGGGACGACTTCGCCGGCTGGCTCGACGGCGCGCTGCTGACCGCCATCGAGGAGAACTTCAGCTGGCTGGACAGCCGCCGCGAGCAGCTCCGCGACCGGATCACCGACGAGTTCCTGCGCGAGTACCCGGGCTCCCGGCCGCACATCGAGCAGGCACCGCTGCCGGACCCGTTCGACCAGGTCGCCCCGCTCAAGCAGCCCAGCAACGGCACCTACAAGCGGTTCGACCAGGTGCTGACGGGGCTGCGCGGCTCCTACGGCGGCGTGCTCATGTTCGGCCTGATCACCAGCCAGCTCGGGTTGGGGCTGCTGAACGTCGTGACCATCTGCTCGGGCCTGGTGCTGGGCAGCCGGAGCCTCGGCGAGGAGAAGGACGCCCGGCTGCGCCGCCGCCAGGCCGAGGCCAAGACCACCGCGCAGCGCTACGTGGAGAACGTGGTGTTCCACGTGAACAAGGACGCCAAGGACGTCATCCGGGCCACCCACCGCGCGCTGCACCAGCACTTCACCCAGCTCACCGAGGAAGCCCAGATGGAGATCAGCCGAGCCATCCAGGAGATCAAGCGCGTCGCCGAGCGCAGCGCCGTGGACCGCGAGGACCGGGCGCGCGAGATCCGCCGCAAGCTGGAGGAGCTGGCGCTGCTGCGCAGGCGGGCCGGGATGCTGACCGCGAACCGCATCAGCGCGGCATGAGCACGCCCGACCAGCCCCGGAGCGACCTGCTGGAGCGCTCCCGCGCCCTGCTCATCCGCACCATGACGTTCTACCGGGACGACCCGCGCACTTCGGCGTGGCTGCGGGGCCGGTTGGAGCGGCTGGACCAGCCGCTGCGCATCGCCGTCAGCGGCCGAGTCGGCTCCGGCAAGTCCACGCTGATCAACGCGCTGGTCGGGCAGGTGCTCGCGCCGACCGCCGCCGAGGAGAGCACCCAGGTCAACACCTTCTACCAGTACGGGCCGGAGCCGCGGATCACCGTGCACACCCCGCACGGCGCGGTGCAGAACGTGCCGGTGACGACGCTGGACCCGGCGACCATCCGCGACCTGCAGCGCTGGCGGCCGGACGAGGTGTCGCGGCTGGTGATCGAAGCGCCCTCCCCCGGATTGCAGGCGATCACGCTGATCGAGACGCCCGGGGTGTCGTCCTCGGCGGTGCAGGACACCGGGCGCTCGGCGCTCGCGCAGATCCTCTCCGAGGCGGACGCGGTGCTGTACCTGACCCGCTACCCGCAGCAGACCGACGTGCAGTTCCTGCAATCGGTGCACGAGCTGCAGCTGGCGCGGCGCGCTCCGATCAACACGATCATCACGCTGTCCCGCGCCGACGAGACCGGCAACGGCGGCGGTGGCGCGGTCGCCGCGGCCGAGCGGATCGCGCTGCGCTGGCGGGACGACCCGGTGGTGCGGTCGTTCACCCAGTACGCGATCCCGGTGATCGGGCTGCTGGGGCAGGCCGCGGTCACGCTCACCGCGGAGGACTTCGCCGCGCTGGTGCGGTTGCGGCAGCTCCCGGAGAAGGCGCTGGAGACGCTGCTGCTGTCCTCGGACCGGTTCGCGAACAACCCCACGCCGGAATCGGTGCCGCCGAGTGCGCGCCAGGACCTGATGGACCGCTTCGGCCGGTTCGGGCTGGCGCAGGCGCTGACCGCGCTCGGCGAGGGGATCACCGACCAGAAGAAGCTGAGCGCCGTGCTCCTGGAGGCCAGCAGGCTCAACGACCTGCAGGAAGCGGTGCACCAGCAGTTCGTCGAGCGGCAGGACGTGCTGCGCGCCCGGTCCGCGCTGCTCGCGGTGGACATGGTGCTGCGCGCCAACCCGCGGCCCGGGGTGGCGCAGCTGCACGGCGAGTTCGAGCGGCTGCTGGCGAACGCGCCGGAGTGGGAGGAGATGCGGCTGCTGTCGGCGTTGCAGTCGGGTCAGCTGAGCTTCCCGCGGCCGCTGCAGAACGAGGCGCGGCGGCTGCTCGGCGCGCACGGCCCGAGCGCGGCCGCCCGGCTCGGCCAGGAACCGGACACCCTGGAAGCGATCCTGGCGGACGAGGCGGGGGCGGCGCTGGCGCGCTGGCGGGACCAGGCGGTGAACCCGTTGCACGACCGCGCGCACCGGGACGCCGTGCGGGTGGTGCTGCGCAGCTGCGAACGGCTCATCGCCTCGCGCATGCACCGCTGAGCACCCGGCTCCGGACCCCGTCGAGCGCTGGAACGCACCGGGAGCCCGGCCCCGGTCCAGGCCCGGGAACCCGGGCCTGGACCTTGTGGTGGGATGCCGCAGTCAGCGGCGAGGGGCGGTTCGGTCGCCCCGGTCGGTGCCGGCGAGCCGGTCGTCGCCGGTGGGGTCCGCGTCCGGACGGCAGCCCGGGCACAGCCCCCAGAACACGATCTCGGCCTCGTCCACCGCGAACCCGGCCGGATCGACCGGGTCGAGGCAGGGCGCGGCGCCGAGCGCGCAGTCGACGTCCTCGGTCCGCCCGCACGCCCGGCACACCAGGTGGTGGTGGTTGTCGGCGGTCCGGGACTCGAACCGGGCGGGATGCCCGGCCGGCTCGATCCGCCGCAGCAGCCCGGCGTCGGTGCAGGCGTGCAGCACGTCGTAGACGGCCTGGGTGGAGACCGAGCCCAGTTCCGGCCGCACCGCGTTCGCCGCCTGGTCGGCGGTCGAGTGCGGGTGACCGGCCAGCCAGCGCAGCACCGCGATCCGCGGCCGGGTGGCCCGCAGCCCGCTGGCGCGCAACCGCTCGCGGAGGCGGGCCGAGTGCCCGTCCGCGTGGTCGACGCCCCTGGTCGCGGGGCCGCTGCGCTGGTTCATGGCCCCACCATTGTGCCACGAAAAAACTGGAACGAGTCAAAAGAGCCCCGTCCGGCCCAGCGGTGCCCGATCGCCCCGCCCGCGCCCGTGGTCGAACGGGCCGCGCGGGGCCCGATCACAGGTCGAGTTCGCGGAGGGTGCCGTGCAGCCGGTCGATCAGGGGGCGGCGGCGGGCCAGCAGCGCCGCGGCCTCCGGGTCGGGGTGCGCGGTCCGCTCCGGCCGCACCAGGCGGGCCGCGTGCTGCAACGAGTCGAGCTCGCCGAGCGCCCGCCAGCCCAGCAGCACCGCTCCCAGCCCGGAGCCGCCGCTGCTGTCGGTGAGTTCCAGGTCCATGTCCAGCGCCGCCGCGATCGCCGCCGACCACACCTCGCTGCGGAACCCGCCGCCGGTGGCCCGCACCGCGCGCACCTCGGCGCCCGCGTCGAGCACCGCCTCCTTCACCAGCGCCAGCTGCTGCGCCACGCCCTCCACGACGGCCCGGGTGATCTCGGCGCGGCCGTGCGAGCGGCGCAGGCCCACCAGCGCACCGGTCAGCCCCGCCTCCCACCACGGCGCCCGCTCCCCCAGCAGGTAGGGCAGCGCGAGCAGCCCGTCGGCGCCGGGCGGCACCGCCAGCGCCTCGTCGAGGAGGTCGGCGACGTCCACGCCGAACGCCTCCGCGGCCCACTGCCCGACGACGGCGCCGTTGCTCACCGCACCGCCGATCACCCACAGCCCGTCGGCGAGGGCGTAGCTGAACGTGCGGCACCCCGCGTCCACGCCGGGCCGGTCCCGCACCACGCGCAGCGCCCCGCTGGTGCCCAGCGACAAGCCGGCCACGCCCGGGCTGATCGCCCCGGTGCCGAGGTTCCCCAGCGGCCCGTCCCCGCCGCCCAGGGCCACCGGCAGCCCCGACGGCAACCCGGTGGCCGCCGCCATCGACGCGGTCAGCGGCAGCACGTCCGTCGGCGCGAGGATCCGCGGCAGCTGCTCGGCGCGGACCCCTGCCACCTCCAGCGCCGGGCCGTACCAGTCGAGCGCGTGCACGTCCTGCAACCCGCTGCCGGAGGCCAGCGAGGAATCGGTGGTGAACCCGTCGGCGAACGCGCCGAACACGTAGTCCTTCAACGCGCACCAGCGCTCGACGCCGCGCACCAGGTCCGGCCGCTCCCCGGTCAGCCAGGCGAGCTTCACCATCACCGATTGGGTGTGCACCGGCGTGCCGGTGGCGCGGTGCAGCTCGGCGGCGGACGGGTCGGCGCGCAGCCGCACCGCGACGTCCGCGGCGCGGGTGTCGGCCCAGTTGAACGCGGGGGTGGCGGGTTCTCCCGCCGAGTCGAGGCCGACGAGGGTGTGCATGGCGGTGCTGAACGACAGCCCGCGCACCTCGTGCCCGTGCTCGCGGGCCCAGCTCGCGCAGTCGGTGAGCGCCCGCACGGCGGCGTCGCGCACCTGCCGCGGGTCCTGCGTCGCCTCGCCGGTCTCCTCGGTGCGCAGCGGGTAGCCGCGCTCGGTCCGGTGCAGCACCTCCGCGTCCGCGGTGGCGGCCACCACCTTCGTCGCCGTGGTGCCGAGATCGATGCCAAGGACGACGGGTGCGGGGCTCATGCCCCCAACCTAACCGGGCGCGGTGGCGGGTCCCCGCGTGCCGGTCAGCGGCCCGGCGCGCGGACCACGAGGGAGGCGAGGTCGATGCCGATCTCGAACGGCTCAACGGTTTTGAACATCCCACCCCCTTCGAACTGGGGCTCGTATCCGCCGTCGCACAGCCGAAGTGCGGTGAGCGTCACCGAATCGTCGATCTCGATGATCCAGTAATGCGGAATACCCGCCTGGGCGTACTCCTGCACCTTCACCAACCTGTCGATACGCCCGGACCCGGGTGACACGACCTCGACGGCGAGCACGACATCGGCGGCGATCAGCCGGTTCGGATTCGCGTCGAAGGCCTGCGTGGACGCCATGATCACATCCGGAATCCGGACCGTCGCAGGGAAGCCGCCGCCGATCACGACTTCCACATCCGGCAGCACCTCCCATTTCACCGGGAGTTGCGCGTCCAAGATCGCCGTCAGGCGTTTGATGACACGCTGGTGGACGGCCGCTGCTTTCGGGGACACCTGGAGGACGCCTTCCTGGAGCTCGTAGCGCCGCGAGTTGTCCTCGGGGAGCTCGTCGAACTCCGCCAGCGTCAGCAGGTGGTCGGGCCAACTCATCACGGACATACCTCCGGAATCGGCACGTTCGAACAGCAGCTCGACCGGGTATCCCTGAAGATCACCAGGCCGGGTGGTGGGCGCCACCCGCTCGTGAGAGTAGAAGGGCGCCTCCCTCCCGGCCAAGAGGAAGGCGCCCGTCAGCGAGCCCGCGAGATCACTTCACCAGCGTCTCGGCGATCTCGTAGGTGTTCAGCGCGGCCCCCTTGCGCAGGTTGTCCCCGCACACGAAGAAGTCCAGCGAGTTGGTGAAGTCCAGCGACTGCCGCACCCGGCCCACGTAGGTCGGGTCGGCGCCGACCACGGCCGCCGGGGTGGGGAACTCCAGCTCCTCCGGGTCGTCCTGCAGCACGATCGTCGGCTGCGCCTCGAACACGCGGTGCGCTTCGGCGACGGAGACCTCGCGCTCGAACACGGCGTGCACCGCGAGCGAGTGCGTGGTGACGACGGGGACGCGCACGCAGGTCGCGGAGACCTTCAGGTCCGGGATGCCGAGGATCTTGCGGGACTCGTTGCGGACCTTCAGCTCCTCGGAGGTCCAGCCGTCGTCCTTGCGGGAACCCGCCCACGGCACCACGTTCAGCGCCAGCGGCGCCTTGAACGGCGTCTCCGCCGGGAGCCCGGCCGCGGCCAGCGCCTCGGCGACGTCCCCGGCGCGCTCCCCGACCTGCTTGCCGGCCAGCGCCGCGATCTCGGCGTGCAGCCGGTCGATGCCTTCCTGGCCCGCGCCGGACGCGGCCTGGTAGGAGGACACCACCAGTTCCTTGAGCCCGAACTCGCGGTGCAGCGCACCGAGCGCGGCCATCATGGACAGCGTCGTGCAGTTCGGGTTGGCGATGATGCCGCGCGGGCGCTGGTGCACCTGCTCCGGGTTGACCTCCGGCACCACCAGCGGGACCTCGGGGTCCAGCCGGAACGCCCCGGAGTTGTCGACGGCGATCGCACCGCGCTCGGCGGCGATCGGCGCCCACCGCTCGGAGATCTCGTCCGGCACGTCGAACAGCGCGATGTCCACGCCGTCGAACGCCTCCGGGGCGAGCTCCACCACGGTCAGCTCCTGGCCGCGCACGGTGATCTTCTTGCCCGCGGAGCGCGCGGAGGCGATCAGCCGGATCTCGCCCCACGGCACGGATTCGCGGTCGTTGATGATGTCGATCATGACGGTGCCGACGGCACCGGTGGCGCCGACGATCGCGACGGTGGGTGCCATCAGATACCACTCCCCGCGTACACCACGGCCTCTTCCTCGCCACCGAGCTCGAAGGCGCCGTGCAGCGCCCGCACCGCGTCGTCCAACTGGGTGTCCCGGATCAGGACCGAGATCCGGATCTCCGAGGTGTTGATGATCTCGATGTTGACGCCGGCGTTGGACAGCGCCTCGCAGAACGTGGCCGTCACCCCGGGGTGCGAGCGCATCCCCGCGCCGACCAGCGAGACCTTGCCGACGTGGTCGTCGTAGACGACCTCCTCGAACCCGACCTCGTCCTTGATCTTCTCCAGCTCGGCGACGGCCTCCGAACCGTTGTCCCTGGCCACGGTGAACGTGATGTCGGTGCGCCCGGAGCTGCTGCCCGAGACGTTCTGCAACACCATGTCGATGTCGACCTCGGCGTCCGCGACCACGCGGAAGATCTTGCCCGCCACGCCTCGGTTGTCCGGCACACCGCGCACGGTGACCTTGGCCTCCGACCGGTCGTGCGCGACGCCGGTGATCATCGCCTGTTCCACGGAAAGGTCCTCCACTGAGCCGGACACGATCGTTCCGGGCTTGGGTGAGTACGACGAGCGGACGTGCAGCGGGACGCCGTAGCGGCGGGCGTACTCGACCGCGCGCAGGTGCAGCACCTTCGCGCCGGTCGCGGCCATCTCCAGCATCTCCTCGTAGGTGACGCGCTCCAGGTGCTTCGCGTTCGGCACGATCCGCGGGTCTGCGGTGTACACGCCGTCGACGTCGGTGTAGATCTCGCACACGTCGGCGTTCATGGCCGCCGCCACCGCCACCGCGGTGGTGTCCGAGCCGCCCCGGCCGAGCGTGGTGATGTCCTTGGTGTCCTGCGCGACGCCTTGGAAACCGGCGACGAGCACCACCTGCCCCTCGGCGAGCGCCTCCTGCACCCGGCCCGGGGTCACATCGATGATCCGCGCGTTCTGGTGCGCCGAAGTGGTGATCACCCCGGCCTGCGAGCCGGAGAACGACCGGGCCTGCTCGCCGAGCGCCTCCACCGCCATCGCGACGAGCGCGTTCGAGATCCGCTCCCCCGCGGTCAGCAGCATGTCCAGCTCCCGCTCGGGCGGGGACGGGTTCACCTGCTGCGCCAGGTCGAGCATCTCGTCGGTGGTGTCGCCCATCGCCGAGCACACGACCACGACGTCATTGCCCGCCTTGCGGGTCTCCACGATGCGTTCGGCGACCTTTTTGATCCGGTCGGCACTTTCCAGCGAGGAACCGCCGTACTTCTGGACGACGAGCGCCACGTGAAACTAACCTCCTCGCGCCGTTCCTCGGGTATGGGTGCCCGGAGGAAGCGGTCGTCCCGGGTGCGGGAGTGGTCCCGCACTGACGCCGGTGGACGAAGAGCACCAGCGCGGCCACACCGAGTTAGTCGGCGCACCGGGGAGCCCCGCGACCAGCGAGAAGCAGCTTCGACCCGGCAGGTCGAGCGGCCCGTGACTGGTCGCTCCGCTGCTGCGCCAGCCTACCGAACCGTTACCGCCCAGACCCATAGCCGTGACTGACGACTAACCTGTCAGGCCGGTTTGTCGACAAGGGCGGAGGAGCGGGTTGTCCACCACTCCGGAGGCGGTCGGGCCACGACATCCCCAGCCCGCCGAGAGCATCCACGACCAGCGAGAACGTCCCGCCCAGCGATGGTGGGAACGGGCCCGCGACGGGGCCGCGGACCTCGGCGCCCGGTGGGCCTTCCTGGCACCCGGTGTGGTTTACCTCGCAATCCGGCTGTTCGGCCTGCTGGTGCTCAGCTGGCTGTCGGCGGCCAACGACGAGACCCTCCGCGACAACCTGCGCGCCTGGGACGGCGAGTGGTACCTGGAGATCGCCGCGCACGGCTACGGCGGCGTCTCGGACAGCATGGTCGACGGCTACGGCCACCGGTCCCCGGAGACGCCGCTGGCGTTCTTCCCCGGCTACCCGGTGCTGGTGCGGCTGGTGCGCTCGTTCCCCGGCTTCGGGCTGGACGGGGCCGCCACGACGGTGAGCCTGATCGCCGGGATCGTCGCCGCCTACGGCCTGGCCCGGATCGGGCGCTCCGTCGGCGGCACCCGCGGAGTGGGGCTGTTCCTGGTGGCGCTGTTCGCGGCCTCGCCGATGTCGGTGACGCTGTCCATGGCCTACTCGGAGGCGCTGTTCTGCGCGCTGGCGGTGTGGGCGCTGGTGGGGGTGCTGGAGCGGAACTGGGCGCTCGCCGGGCTGTGCTGCGCGGCCTCCGGGCTGGTGCGGCCGACCGCGGCGGCGTTGATCGGCGTCGTGGGGCTCGCCGCGCTCGTCGCGCTGTTCCGGCGCGAGGACGGGTGGCGGCCGCTGCTCGGCGCGGTGCTCGCGCCCGCGGGCATGGTGCTGTACGTGGGGTGGGTCGCGGTGCAGACCGGGGAGCTCGGCGGCTACTTCGCGCTGCAGCAGCGCGGCTGGTCCTCCGCGTTCGACGGCGGGGTCGCGACCGGGAAGTTCATGCTCGAAACGCTGTCCGAGAACAAGTCCGTGCTGGAGACGTTCACGGTGTGGATCGTGCTCGCCGCGCTGGTGCTGCTGGTGCTGTGCGTGCGGGCGCGGATGCCGTGGCCGCTGGTGCTGTTCGCGTTCGCGGTGCTGGCGATGGACCTCGGCTCGGACGGGCTGATGTACTCGAAGGTGCGGCTGCTGCTGCCCGCGTTCCCGCTGCTGATCCCGGTGGCGATCGGGTTGGCGAACCGGCGCACGACGACCGCCGTGTGCTCGACGGTGCTGATCGTGTGCTTCGGCGCCTGGTTCGGGGCGTACGCGCTGACGGCGTGGTCGTACGCGATCTGACGGTGAACAGGAGGCCGGAGTGACCGAGGTGTTCGAGATCCCGGACGGCAAGGCGGCCGACTCGTCGGCGCCGCTGCACCCGCTGCTCGCGGCGCGGTGGAGCCCGCGGGCGCTGGACCCGGCGGCGGAGCTCGGCGACGGGGAGCTCCGCGCGCTGTTCGAGGCGGCCCGCTGGGCGCCGTCCTGGGGCAACACGCAGCCCGCCCGGTTCCTCGCCGGGCGCCGCGGCGAGCCGGTGTTCGACCGCATCCACGGCACGCTCTCCCGCGGCAACAAGGGGTGGGCCGCGGCGGCGGCCGCGCTGGTCGTCGGGCTCGCGCGGACCACCGACGACGAGGGGGAACCGCTGCCCTACGGCGAGTACGGGGTGGCGCTCGCGGCGCAGAACCTGGTGCTGCAGGCCGTCGCGGAGGGCCTGGTCGCCCACCAGATGGCCGGGTTCGACCGGGACGCGGTGCGCGCCGAGTTCGCGGTGCCGGACGGCTTCGAGCCGGTCGTGGCGATCGCGGTCGGCAGGCTCGGCTCCGCCGACGGCATGCCGGACCGGCTCCGGGAGAAGGAGGCCGCACCGCGCTCCCGCAAGGCGCTGGCGGACCTGGTGTTCACCGAGCGGTGGGGCGAACCGCTGTTCTGAATCCGGCGCCCCGGTCTGTTTTCACAGGCCCGCGACGTCCCCCGACCGGCCCGGATCGGGGGAGCACAGCGGTCCGGGCAGTGACGCGCGGTAGATCGGTGGGGTATGACTCTCACTCGTGTGGACGAGCCCGAGAGCGGCGGCGGAGGCGCTGGACCGCGCCGACGAGCTCGCCGCGCTGCGCGCCCGCTACGCCCTGCCCGCGGGGGTGATCCGGCTCGACGGCACCAGCGGCGGGCCGCGGCCGCGCGCCACCTCGGCCCGGCTTCGCGAGTTCGTCGAGAACCGGCGGGAGCTCCGCGCCCCCGAACCGCAGGTCGACGCGGGGCTGCACCGGCAGGCCCGGCTCGCGGCGGCCGAGCTGGCGCCGCTGATCGGAGCGCTGCCCGCGGAAGTCGTGGTCGCCGATTCGGCGTCGATGAACCTGTTCAACGCGCTGCGCGCGGCGGCGGGGCTGCGGCCCGGGCGGCGGGTGCTGGCGGTGGACGCGCACGACTTCGCCGCGGACCACTACTTGGCCCGCTCGGCCGCCGATTCCGCCGGGTGCGAGCTGCGCTTCGTGGACGATCCGGCCGAGCTGCCCGCGCAGCTCGACGACCAGGTGGCGGTGGTCGCGCTCTCGCACGTCGACCCGCTGTCCGGGGAGGTGCGCGACGCGGCGGAGCTGACCGCCCTGGCGCACCGGCGCGGTGCGCTGTCGCTGTGGGACCTGAGCCATTCCGCGGGCGCGGTGCGGGTGGACCTGCGCGGCTGGGCCGCGGATTTCGCCGTCGGCTGCGGATACCGGTACCTCGGCGGGGGCTCCGGGGCGCCCGGCTTCTCGTTCGTCGCGCAGCGGCGGCGCGCGGAGCTCGCCGAGGTGGCGCCCGGCCGCGGCGGGTTCGGGGCGATGCCGCCGACGTTCTCGATCACCGAGCTGCGGGCCGGGCTGGCCGCGCTGTCCGGGGCGGACCCCGGGTCGCTGGCCGCGAAGTCGACCGGGCTGGCCGAGTTCTTCGTGCGCTGCCTGCGGGAACTGCCGGTGGCGGTCGCACCGGTGCCGGTGTCCGGCGCGGGGCGCGGCGCGCACGTGTGCGTGATGCACCGGCGCGCGCACGACGTGGCGCAGGAGCTGTCGTCCCGCGGGGTGGTCGTGGACCTGGCCGGGCCGGGCCGGCTGCGCTTCGGCTTCGCCCCGACGTGGTTGCGCTACGCGGACGTCCAGGAGGCGGCCGACCACTTCGGAGCGGTCCTGGCGGAACTCGCCCAGCGCCGCTGATCCGTCCGGTCAGGACACCACTTCGGTGTAGACGTCGGTGAGCTTGTTGCGGAGGTTGTGCGCGGGCGCGTCGGGCTGGATGCGCAGCTGCCGGGCGGCGGTGCGCAGGGTCGAGACGATCCGCTGCGTGTGTTCGAGCCGCAGGTCGTCCCCGCCGCGTTCGATCAGCAGCGCCCGCTCGGTCGCGGCGTCCACGAGCCGTTCCAGCACGATGATCGACGGCCACCACACCTCAGCGGCGCGCCCCACCGCGGCCGGTTCCATGAGCTGCTGCTGCAGCGCGGTGCGCAGGTCGGACAGCTCCCGGTAGGTGCGGCGGCGCAGCGCGGAGCGCCCCTGCACGCGGCCGGCCATGGACAGCGACACGTACTCGGAGACGGTGTCGACGGCGTCGGCGAGCCTGCCCGCGAGCGCGGGGCTGCGCCCCGGCGGCCACATCAGGTAGCCGACGACGAGCACGAGCACGCAGCCGAGCAGCGAGTCGACGAGCCGGACCCGGGGCAGCTGGTCGGCGAACAGGTCGCTCTGGTGCATCTGCAGCAGCACGATCGTGGTGACGACCATGGTGAACAGCCCGTAGTGCCTGCTGAGCGCTTCGGGGACGAACGCGGCGACGAGCACGGTGACGAGCGCGAGCCCCCAGCCGGGCGGCACGGCCAGCAGCAGCGCCCCGGCGACGACCACGCCGACGAGCGAGCCGATGCCGCGCAGCACGGTGCGGGCGAACACGGACCCGGAGTTGGGTTTGAGCACCAGCGCCACGGTCATCGCGATCCAGTACGAGTTCTGGAACTGCAACGCGATCCCGATGCCTTCGGCGACGGCGAGGCACAGCACCATGCGCAGCGTCAGCAGCCAGCCGGTGCGCCCGATGCTGATGTCGCTGCGCCACAACCGCAGCCGCTCCCAGGTGCCGAGGCGCGCCCGGAAGTCGGGGACGTCGGCTCGCTTCGCGCGGCGCCAGGAGTCGATGAGGTCGGTGAGCCCCTGGTCCAGCGCGTGCACCATGATCGAACCGGAGGTGGCGGGCCGGTAGGGCGGCACGGTGCCGCCGTCCCGCACGCACCGCGCGATGGAGCGCATCGCGTCGAGGGTGCGGTCGGTGGGCCGGATGCGGGCGTGCGCGAGCGCCACGGAGGCTTCGACGACGGGCGTGGCGCGGGTGAGCACCACGTAGAGCCGGTCGTGCACGCGGCTGCGCGAGATGGAGGCGCCGCCGACGAGGATGTCGTGCGCGTTGTTGAGCGCCCGGGTGAGCTCCTGGCGCGCGTTGATCGCCGCGTCGGTGCCCGCGGCGTCGAACAGCTTCAGCAGCGCGTCGAAGACGCGGGCGACGGCCCCGCGCGCGGGCGCGGCCCGGCGGAACGGCCAGGTGGCGGCGACCAGCGCCAGCAGCAGCACCTCCCCCGCCACGAACCAGCCGATCTGCTCGCCCACCGGCACGCCGGTGGTGACGTGCCCGGTGGCGACGACGCAGAAGGTGAGCATCTGGGCGCCCGCGGCGGCGCACAGGTCGTTGACCCGGCTGGCGAGCACCGAGGGCACCGCGACGGCGACGACCACCGCGGCCGCCCACAGCGGGCTCGGGGCGACGACGCCGACGGCGAAGCCGAAGCCGCCGCTGAGCACGGTGAGCCCGACCCGGCGGATGCGGTACCGGTAGGAGCCGGTGAGGTCGGAGAAGCTGGCGCACAGCGCGCCGAGCGACACGAGCACCGCTTCGTCGAGCTTGCCGACGCCGAGGCCGACGAGGGTGGGGCCGCCGATGCCGAGGGCGGCGGCGACGATCCGCGTCCAGTCCAGCGGAAGCGGCGCGGGCCGCAGCATGCGGAGCAGCCACGCGGGCAGCAGCGCGCGGGTGGCCCTGGTGGTTCCGGCGAGCGCTTCGGTCCGTGTCACGCACATCCCTCTCGCTGGTGGGGAATCCGCGCTCCACGCCGAGCGGCTGAGTGCGTGCATTGTCACGCCGCTCAGCCGCTGTTCCACCGGCTCCGTGCAAGCATCACACGTTGCGGTGCATCACATCACCGGGTCGGGGCCGGCTGATCGCCCGTCAGCCGAACGCCCGGATGATCCGGACCACGATGGACGTGAGGACCAGCCAGAAGATCGCGGCGATGCCGAAGTTCACCAGCACCGCCAGCTGCGGGTCTTCGGGCGTGAACAGGTCCGCGAAGCCGAGCGCGAGCGGTTGCGACCAGTCGGCGACGAACCGGGTGATGCCGTTGTCCGGGTTGGCGCCGCCGACGGTGAGCACCACGTGGACGGTGAGCACCAGCGCGATCAGCGTGCCGATCCAGCGGGCCACCGAGGCGATCGCTCCGACGGCCTTGGCGCGGCTCTGCGCCCAGTCGTGGGTGCGGCGCAGCCGCCGTCGCCCTCCGCTGGGCAGGTCGCTTTCCTGCGCACCGGTGGTCGCCCCACCGACGTTCTCCGACATACCCGGAAGTGTGACACGCGACAACTCACCAGAACTACCACCCAGTAGCCCCCGTGTCCGCCTCGTGACCCGGGTAGCGGCCGTCAGCCGAAGACGCGGGCGAGGAGGCTGGTGACGAGGACCCAGAACAGGGCCGCGAGGCCGTAGTCGAGGAGCAGCTGCAACTGGGCGTTGGTCGTCTTCACCAGCCCCGGGAAGAAGAGGGCCAGCGGTTCGGCGGCGCCGCGCACCGAGTCGGCGAGCCCGTTCTCGCTGGGCAGTCCGAACAGCACGAACACGATGTGCAGCACCAGGATGACGGCGAGCAGGAAGCCCGCGCCGTTGATCAGGGTGGCGATGCCGGAGCGCCCCTTTTTCGCAGCCATGATCCCAGTCTGCCCCGCCCGGCGGCGCCGGTGTTCCGCCGCCCGGCGGTCGCGGACCGACCACCCTGTGGGACGCCGGGGTTGCGTCGTGGGCACCCGTTGCGGTTAACCTGGCGGACGTGGCACGCGTTCTCCTGCTTCGCCGCCGCGACGGGGTCAGTTAGGCCGGCCCCTCGTCGCGGGGTAGCAACCTGCCGGTCTGCGGTTCTGACATCCGACCAGCAGCAGGAGACGAACACCCGATGACTTCGCCGCAGGAACCCCAGGCCCCCTTCGCCGGCCGGGTACGCACGCCTTCCCGCCAGGCCCCCGCCGACCAGCAGCCCTGGAACCCGCAGCGCGGCTCCGCGATGCCGTACCACCGCTACCGCCCGTTCCACGAGCTGGTCGAGGACGTGTCGCTGCCGGACCGCACCTGGCCGGACCAGCGCATCACCCGCGCTCCGCTGTGGTGCGCGGTGGACCTGCGCGACGGCAACCAGGCGCTGATCGACCCGATGTCGCCCGCCCGCAAGCGCCGCATGTTCGACCTGCTGGTCGGGATGGGCTACAAGGAGATCGAGGTCGGTTTCCCGGCGGCCAGCCAGACGGACTACGACTTCGTCCGCGAGATCATCGAGGACGGCGCGATCCCCGAGGACGTGCGGATCCAGGTGCTGACGCAGTGCCGTCCGGAGCTGATCGAGCGCACCTTCGCCTCCCTGGAGGGCGCGCCGCGCGCCATCGTGCACGTGTACAACTCGACGTCGATCCTCCAGCGCCGCGTGGTGTTCCGCGAGGAGCGCGAGGGCATCAAGAAGATCGCGAAGATGGGCGCCGAGCTGGCCCTGGAGTACGCGGGCAAGTACCCGGACACCGACTTCCGCTTCCAGTACTCCCCCGAGTCCTACACCGGCACCGAGCTGTCCTACGCGGCCGAGGTGTGCGACGCGGTCACCGAGATCTGGCAGGCCACGCCGGAGAACCCGGTGATCCTGAACCTGCCCGCGACGGTCGAGATGGCCACGCCGAACGTGTACGCCGACTCCATCGAGTGGATGCACCGGAACCTGGCGCGCCGCGACTCGGTGATCCTGTCGCTGCACCCGCACAACGACCGCGGCACCGGCATCGCTGCCGCGGAGCTGGGCTACCAGGCCGGGGCGGACCGCATCGAGGGCTGCCTGTTCGGCAACGGCGAGCGCACCGGCAACGTGGACCTGGTGGCGCTGGGCATGAACCTGTTCAGCCAGGGCATCGACCCGCAGATCGACTTCTCGGACATCGACCACGTCAAGCGCACCGTGGAGCACTGCAACCAGCTGCCGGTGCACGAGCGGCACCCGTGGGGCGGCGAACTGGTCTACACGGCGTTCTCCGGCAGCCACCAGGACGCGATCAACAAGGGCCTGGAGGCGGTCCGCGTCGAGGCGGAGCGCGCCGGCGCCGACGTGGCCGACCACCCGTGGGAGGTCCCGTACCTGCCGATCGACCCGAAGGACGTGGGCCGCAGCTACGAGGCCGTGATCCGGGTGAACTCGCAGTCCGGCAAGGGCGGCGTGGCGTACGTGATGAAGAGCGAGCACCAGCTGGACCTGCCGCGCAAGCTGCAGATCGAGTTCTCGAAGCTGGTGCAGGCCCGCACCGACTCGGACGGCGGCGAGGTGTCGCCGAGCGCGATGTGGCAGGTGTTCTCCGAGGAGTACCTGGAGCCGCGCTCCCCGCTGGAGCTGGTGTCCCGCACCCTCAGCGGCGAGACCGGCCACGAGACGGTCACCGCGAAGGTCGTCGTGGACGGCAGCGAGCAGGAGATCACCGGCACCGGCAACGGCCCGATCGCCGCGTTCGTGGACGCGCTGAGCACCATCGGCCACGACGTGCGGGTGCTGGACTACAACGAGCACGCGCTGACCGCGGGCGACGACGCGCGCGCCGCCTCCTACCTGGAGTGCGCGGTGGGCGACGAGGTCTTCTGGGGCGCGGGCATCGACACCTCCACCGTCACCGCCTCGCTGCGCGCGGTGGTCTCGGCGGTGAACCGGGCGCACCGCTGAGCCCGGCGCACCGCTGAACCGAGCGGACCGCTGAACCGAGCGGAAGGGCCGCGTCGGCGCACGGAATCCCGTGCGCGGGCGCGGCTCTTCGCCGTTCAGCCCCGGTACCGCCCGCGGGCGACGGCGGCCAGGAAGTCCGTCCACTGCGGACGGTCGAAGGACAGGTGCCCGGCGGCGCGGTCCTTGGAATCGCGGACGGCCGCGCCATCCGGAAGACCACCCACCTCGACGCACTGGCCACCGCCGTTGCTGTAGCTGCTGGTGCGCCAGTTCCGCGGTAATCCGCCGCCCACGATCTCCTCCTCCGGTCAGGCCGCGTGCCGATGGCGCAGTTCGTCGAGCCTGCGCCGGGAGACGCGCGGGTCCAGCGCACTCGCCCGCAGGTGCTCGAAGACCTGCCGGTAGCGGTCCACCTCCGCGGCCTCTTCGAGGTAGCTCGCCCCGCTGAGATTGTCCAGGTACACCACCGGGTCGTACAAGGTCGCGAAGTCGAGCATGGTGAACGCGGTGCCCATCGCGACGTGCGTGCCGATCTCGAACGGCAGCACCTGCACGGTGACGCCGGGGCGCTCGGACATCTCGCGCAGGTGCTCCAGCTGCGCGGACATCACCTCGCCGTCGCCGCAGCGGCGGTGCAGCGCGGATTCATCGACGATGGCCCACAACGCGAGCCCGTCACCGAGCCGCTGCTGCCTGGCGACCCGGACCTCCGTCCGGCGCCGCACCAGATCGTCCGGCAGGTCCGGAGCCCACGACTCGATGATCGACCGGGCGTAGTCCTCGGTCTGCAGCAGTCCCGGAACCAGGTCGATCTCGAAGTTGCACACCGACGCGGCCTCCGACTCCAGCTCCACGTAGTCGCCGAAGTAGTCCGTCAACGCGTCGTCGTACGAGCGCCACCAGCCGCGCTTCTTCGCCTGCTTGCACAACCCCACCAGGAACTCCGCCAACTCGCCGTCGACCTCGTAGATGGCGCACAGGGCTCGCACGTCCGGAACGCTGACCGAGGTCATCGCGGTCTCGATCCGGGAGACCTTGGAACGACTCCAGTCGAGCTCGCGCATCACGTGCTCGACGGAGATGTCACCGCGTTCCTCGCGGAGGCTGCGGAGCTTCGCTGCGAGTCGACGACGGGCGACACCGGGCTTGTTCGACATGGCGAGCACCGTACCGGATCAATTTTCCATTACCGATCGGGTGAATTACCGCAATAGCACGCGTGTGCAACGTTGCACAGAATGGCCGATCACTGCCACAGTCCCGATCACCACTTCCGAACGGCCGCCGCTGCGACGGGAATCCACCTCCCCTTCCCCGGCGCGGGGCGGCTCCAGGGGCCGGTGAGC
>NZ_JAIUJZ010000051.1:0-52514 GCF_020176775.1 Saccharopolyspora sp. 6M | reverse complement strand
CCCCCGCCCCCCGGCCGCGGGGGGGGGGGGGCCCCGCCCCCCCCCCCCCGCCGGGCCCCCCCGGGCCTGGCCGGGGCTTGCATTCAGCTGGCAGGCGGCCCCGCAGGGGCCGCCCTTGATGAAGAAAAGAAACTCTGAACACGAGCGCTCTGGGGCGCTGGCCTGGGACTAGAGCTGGTGCAGCTTGGCGATGACGTCGCGCAGCAGTGGGATGGTTGGCGTCGCCCAGGTTGGACTTGGCCCTCGTGGCGCTTCGGATGAAGTGCGCTGGCCTTCGATCTCTGGCGGCGTCGCGGGGAAGAGTTCTCCTCGCCACGCGGTGATGTACCCGGTGGGTCTGGTTCGGTGTGTGCCCACGATGCCCCCTGCTCGTAGGTCAGGTGTCGGTGCGGCCGTTGCGGATTTGGGTGATGCGGCCTCGGGTGATGCCGAGGGAGTCGGCGACGTCGGCGTAGGTGAGGCCGTGGTCGTGGTGGGCTCGTTCGATCGCGGATCGGCGCAGTGCTGCCAGTTCGGTGACTCGTCGGCCGCATTCGTTGATCAGCTCGGTGGCGCGGGCGGCTTGGCGTACCGGATCGGGTTCGCGGCGGACGGCTTCGACGTCGTCCCAGCGGACTGTCTCGGCGTCCGGGACGGTCGCCTGCTCGGGGACTAAGGGCACGTCGTCGGGGACTGGCTCGTCGCCGTCCGCGGGCTGGATCGGAATCATGCGGCGGTCACCCGCGGACGTCGATGATCAGCGGCCGCTCGTCTCCGTGGAGCGCCCGGGCGAGTGCGATCAACGCGGACGCGAGTTGTTCCCGCTGGTCGGTGGTGGCTCGCCCCGCGCCGATGTCGAACGCGGCATCGTCGAGTGCCCACTGCGCCTGGCGCAGCAGCACGGCTAGGGATCGGGATTCGTCGGACATCGGCCTCACCTCATCGCGCCAATCGAGACATTCGAGCCGAACGTACCAAACGAGCCTGACGATAGGCGGGTAAACGAGTCAACTGCGAC
The DNA here is from genome assembly GCF_020176775.1 of Saccharopolyspora sp. 6M. Classification (NCBI taxonomy): domain Bacteria; kingdom Bacillati; phylum Actinomycetota; class Actinomycetes; order Pseudonocardiales; family Pseudonocardiaceae; genus Saccharopolyspora; species Saccharopolyspora sp. 6M. The sequence goes on along the minus strand of NZ_JAIUJZ010000051.1, from coordinate 51,517 downwards.
AGTCCATGTCGTGACGCGATCTCGTCTGGTGACCACGGGCGAACTGGCGCGGGAGCTGGGGATCAGTCCGCGCACGGTGGCTCGCTACGTGAGTTCCGGGCTGCTGACGCCGACGGAAACCACGCTCGGCGGGCACTACCGGTGGGACGTCGTGGAAGTGCGGGAGCAGATCCGCAAGCTCCGCGCCGACTCCGGCGACGGCTGAGGTTCAGTCGTCCCAGCGGACGGCGGCGATCGCCTTGTCGTCGTGGCGCTTCGCGCGCGGGAAGGCGGTGCCGTCGGGGTCCACGTGGGCTTCCCAGGCCTGGCAGCGTTCGAGTTCGGCGAACAGGTCCGCTGAGTCCATCCCGGCGACGCGGGGCCACTCGTCGGTGCCGGTGTGGGTCATGGTGTTGAACGCGCCATCGGTGGCCAGCACGCACCACGGGGTTTCGCGGACGCTCGATGTCCGCACCAACGCCTGGGCGGCTGCGGCGGGGTCTGCTTCGGCGATCCAGTAGCCGCCGTCTCGGTTCCGCCGTTCGGCTTGGGCGTCCTGGAGTTCTCGCAGCATGGTGCGGTGGTGCTCGTCGTAGCCCGTACCGGACTGGAGTCGTTCCCGGTAGGCGCGCCGTTCGGGAAGTTCCAGGTCGTCGAGTCTGGGGTCCTCGAAGACCCCGGCGGGCGTGATGATCGGGCTGTCGCCGAGGACGAGTTCGTCCACCTGGTCGCCGTTGCGGCGCACGATCGCGACCGTGCTCGACGGCGAGTCGCCCGGCGTCAGCTCCAGCACGTCGGCCGCCGCTCGGATCGACTCGGACAGGATCGCGCGCAGGTCCGCGGCGGGCTCCTGGCTCAACCGGAGCTGGAGCGCTTCGCCGAGGGCGGCCGCATACCGGCTGGCGGGCACCGGGACCGGGCGGAACGCCGAGGCTCCGTCGAGCACGATCACCGCGTTCTCGGTGGTCAGGATCTTGTCGTCGCTGTCGGCGTAGTCGGGCAGCTGGGCCGTTTCGATGCGCATCGCGATCACCAGACGTAGGGGCCGGCGGCGAGCTCGCTGCCGGTGATGGTCAGGCCGTCGTAGGTGCAGCGGACCCCCAGGCTGAACGAGACGTCGCCGACCTGGCCGAACAGCTCCGGCAGGTTCGCGGTCAGGTAGTGGGCCGCTCCCAGCGATCCGATCGCGTGGATACCGGCGACGTGCACGATCACGCGGTCGTCGTAGCGGTGCCGGGCGACGTAGGCGAGATCCGCGGACTTCGGGTCCTCGTCGTCGGCGGGGGAGCCGTAGCGCTCGCCGGTCGGCCGGTGCTCGAACCACCAGCGTCCGCCCTCCTTGACCAGCCCGGCGCGTTCGTCCTCGGCCAGCAGGGCTCCTGCGACCGGGGCGGACTTCGGGCCGCAGACCACCAGGGCGTCACCGGCGGGGAGATCTTCGGTCTCGGGGCCGATGTGGAACTTGTCCACCGCAAACCGCATCGCCGTCAGCAGGTTCTCGAACTGGGCCTGCGTCGCGGAGTCCTCGGCGGCGATCAGCGGGCGCTCGCGGTCGGTCACCTGGTAGCGGTAGGGAATACCGATGCTGACCGGCCCGACCCCGAAGACCACCCGTTCGGGACCAGCGGCGTCCTTCTTCACCTGGCTCACACGGCCCTTCGTGATCCCCAGGGCCGTCGCGATCTCGGTGTAGCTCATGTCGAGATCTCGGTGAGCTTCCTCGATCGCGGCCTTGCGCAGGCGCGCCAGCTCGGCCGCGCGCTGCTGGTAGGTGTTGATCAGCTCGGTAGCGCGCAGGCCTCGCCGGATGGGGTCGGCCTCCCGGCGGACCGCCTCGAACTCGTCCCGCGTCGTCATGCTGCCAGTTTAGACCCCCTTGACAGGTCTCGGGGAAGGACTTAGCTTGTGTTTAGACTCCCTCAACACGGCGACGGCTTCGGTCGGTCCAAGGGTTTAGGGGGATAAACGATCGAACTGCGTGGAGGCAGAGATGCGGAACATCCCGGTGAACTTGCAGGGCTACAAGCTGATGGTGACCGAGTCCCCGGCGTTGAAGATGCGGGAGAACGACAACGGCGTGGAGGAGGTCGTGACGGACCGCTCGGGCGTCCAGCACTTCGTGGTGTCGCTGTTTGCGAAGAAGCGCCCGGTGGAGGGCCAGTTCGCGGAGAAGGGCGAGGAGATCAAGGTGACTCTGACCGCCGACCCCGGTGACGGGTTCGAAGAGGGCACCTACGTGCAGTTGATCGACGCGACGGTGTCGCCGTGGCAGACCGAGCGTAACGGCCGCTACGCCTCCGGGTTGGCCTACCGCGCGGCGGGCATGACTCCGCAGGTCTGATCTCCGCCTGCTTGGGCGTGATGGTCTTTTTCTAGCTTTCTTTTAAGCCGTTCTTGTGGGCTGCTTGTTCTTTGATGAATTCCATAGTGGGCCGAACTATGCCTTTTCCGGCACGAATGTGCGTGTCGGTGGGGCTTTGTTGGCCCCCGAGTCGTCCGGTGTTCAAGGTGGCTCGGGGGTCTTCATGGCCTTGTCCATGTCGAGAGGACCACATGATGCGGGTTCGTTCTGATCGGGATTCCTGGTTTGACGGTTCCGGCTGCGTGGGCGGCCGGTGGCATCTCGTCGACGACGGCGAGTGAGAAGAGAAGGGGTGGTTGTTGATGGCGATGGAGCAGGCGTTGAAGCGGGTGGGTCCGGCTTCGGCGGCGGTGTCGCGGTTGGAGGTGTTGGCGCGGTTCGTGGATGAGTTGGACCAGGACTTGGGTCGGGTGGCGTTCCTGGAAGACGACATCGTCGACGCACGCCGGTTCGCGGACATCGAGGAGGTGGCGCAGCGGGCGCAGGTGGCGTTGACGCGGTTGCGGGATGCGCTGGCCGAGCATGGCGGTGCTGTGGTGGCGAAGGGATACAAGTGATGACACGGGGCGAGAGCGTGTACGGGACGGTGCGGCGGATCGATTCGTCGATGGCCGCGATGAACCGAGTCCTGCGCAAATTCGGGACGCCGAAGGAAGTGGCGTCCGAATTGCGGGCGGTGAAGACCGCTGTGGGTGAGGTCATCGCGCAGTTGGAGATGGCCGAGCGCCGTAGCTGAACATGCGACATATCGGCACCGGGGTGCCGGATTCCTTCACGGAGTCCGGCGCCCCATTTTTTTCCGGGGAGCAGATTCATGACGGACACACGGGTAGCGGTGGGAACGACTCCGGCGCGGGCGGCGGGAAGGTGGGTGGCGCGGCATCCGCGTTCGATGACGAGCACGGTCGTGCTGGGTGCGTCGGTGGTGTGGCTGGGCTACCTGGTGGTGCTCAGTGCCGCCGGTGTCGCCGTGGTCGCCGGTGCCTCTTGGTGCTTGCTGGATCGGCCGACGTTCGACCGGTTCGCGGGCCGGTTGTTGCGGGCGTGGTGGAGACGGTGGGTGGTTTACCAGCGCCAGTGGTTCGACCTTGCCTACCGCGCCGGTCTCGTCGTCACTGATCACCGTGGACGGGCGTGGGCGCCGAAGGTGCTGCGGGTGTCCTCGTCGTGGTGCTGGGACCACGTGCGGATCCGGATGGTCAAGACCCAGGAACCCGGCGACTTCGAAGCGGTGCTGGAGCGGCTGGCGAACGCCTACCGGGCTCGGCGGGCCACCGTCCGGACCCTCAAGCCCGGTGTGATCAGTCTGGATTTCCAGATCCGGGAACCGTTCGATGAGATGTCCGTCCCGCTGCCGCCGTTGCCGGAGTCGCCGGAATCCGTCGACTTGGGGCGGCTGGTGATCGGGGGGACCGAGTACGGCCGGGACTTCGCCCTCGACCTCCTCCGCGGTCTGCACGTCCTGTTGGCCGGGGCGACCGGTTCCGGGAAGGGCTCGTGGTTGTGGGGCCTGATCCGGCAGCTCGCCCCGATGGTGCGGGCGGGCTCGGTGCGGTTGTGGGTGATCGACCCGAAGGGCGGGATGGAGTTCGGCGCCGGGCGGGAGATGTTCCACCGCTTCGCCGACAGCGACGAAACCGGCCTGGGCCTCATGCACGAGTACGTCGAGACCTTGGACGCCCGGAAGGAAGACCTCGGCCGCCAAGGAGTGCGCACCGCGACGGCCTCGCCTGCGACGCCGATGGACGTGCTGATCGTGGATGAGCTGGCCGCGATGACGCAGTACTGCACCCGCGACATCGCCCGCGAATTCGAACCCTTGCTCGGCAAGGCCCTGACCCAGTACCGGGCGGTCCTCGGCCGGGTCGTGGGGGCCGTGCAGGAGCCGCACAAGGACACCGTGCCGATGCGGGGGCTGTTTCCCACCAAGATCGCGCTTCGCCTCGATGAGGCCTCGTACGTAGACATGACCTTGGGTGAGGGGGTTCGCGATCGCGGGGCACTGGCGGATCAGATTCCGGAGATCATGCCGGGCGTCGGCTATGTCAAGCACGACGGGCGCCGCGAACCGCTTCGGGTGCGGGCCGCGTTCACCAGCGATGACGACATCGCCGCCCTGGTCGCCTACTGCACCGGCTCCGCCATCACCCCGCTGCGCCGCGAGCAACCCCCGGCACCTCGGCGCAGCGCGATCGCCGAGGCCACCGAAGCCGACATCGAATCCATCGACTTCTTTGACGGTGACGACGAAGACCACGACGCCGCCTGAACCATTTTCCTGCTGTGAAAGGAGATTTACCGTGTTCCACGTAGTTCTCACCCTACGTTCCCTGGCCGTGCTGGTCTTGGCCGGGTTGCTCGCGCTGGGCCTGGTGGCGCTCGTGTGGGCGTTGGCCGGTCCCGCCGCTGGGCTCCTGCTGCTGCTGGTGCTGGCGCTGATCGTGCAGGGCGTGAAGTCGCTGATCGCCACTACGACTGAGGAATAGGGAAGGAGGGGCGTGATGTGGCCGTTTCGCAGGGATGTTGATCGGGGGTCGGGGCGGACTCGGCGGGTGGAGCGGCTGGGGGAGCGGATCGCCGAGTCGAAACGGCTCCGCCCGCTCTCGCTCGATCCGGACTTGATCGCTGTTGCGATGGAGCGCACCCGGCGGCGGACGGTGGCCGGGTTGTGGTTTTTCCTGGCTCTCGGGCTGTCGTTCACGACTACCGGGGTCCAGGCGTTCCTCGCGGGGGATGCGGGCGCGGATGATCCGGTGTGGTGGGCGGCGTGGACGGTGGAGCCGATGTTCGCCGGTCTGCTGATTCTGCTGCTCAACTTCGAGGCCGTCATCTTGGCTCACGGTGTTGAGCCAGGGCATCACTGGTGGACGCGGATCAAGCGGGTGCTGCTGGGTACGACGTTGTTCATGAACGTCGTCCCGCAGCTGCATCCGGATCGGTTCGACCTCGGGTCGCTGGCCGTGCACTTGATCATCCCGGTGGTGGTCTACGGGCTGGCCGAGGTGATCCCGGTGATTCAGGCCCGGTCCCGCCAGGTCGTGATGCAGGGCTACGCCGAGGCTGAAGGGCCTTACTCACCTGCGGAAACCACGGAGTCGGACCCGAGGCCGGCCCCGGACGCGGACGCGCCCGAACCACCTGCACCCTCGGCGCCCGCGTCCCCGCCGCCGAGTGTTGTGCCGGTGAAGCGGGGTCCGCGGCTTCCGGGGCACGTCGTGGACGCGCTCAAGCGCGCCCGGGACCAGGCCGCCGAAGAGGGCCGGGGTTTCGCTCCGGCCGATGTCCAACGGGTGGTGAAGGTGCCGGACGCGATGGCGACCGCGATCCACGCAGACCTGATCACCACCTGACCTGAACTCGCTCGCAACGGGCCGTTTTCCGTTGCCACAACTGAACAAGCACAACCCCCTGGGAGGCGGGGCGCTACTGCGGTGGCGTCCCGCCTTCTGCATGTCCGGAAGGAAACCAGTCCTGATGGTGCCAACTGCTGCGGCGGTCGTGGACCGCTACCAACGACGGCTCCAGGCAAGTGATTACGGCCGGTGGCGCGACCAGGTCGAGGCCACCGGCGGATGCACCCACCCGGTCCGCATGACCGGCGCCTGGACCGTCACCGACAACACCACGAACCAGGTCCTCGCTCATCGTGGTGGGCACGTGATGGTCCCGTGCGGGAACCGGCGCGAGAGCATCTGTGCGGCCTGCTCGGACCGGTACGCCGCCGACGCCTTCCACCTCCTGCGCGCGGGTCTGTCCGGCGGAACGAAGGGCGTCCCGGAGCATGTCACCGAACGGCCTCGGGTGTTCCTCACCCTGACCGCGCCCTCCTTCGGTCCGGTCCGTGACGATGGGCAGCCCCGGTTTCCGACTCGGTACGACTACGCCGGGCACGTCCTGTTCAACGCCTACGCCGGGAAGCTCTGGCACCGCTTCGTCATCGCACTGCGCCGCCACCTCGCGAAGGCGGCCGGAATCCGGGTCCGGGACTTCGCCGACCACGCCCGGCTCTCCTACGCCAAGGTCGCCGAATACCAGCGACGCGGAGCGATCCACTTCCACGCCGTGATCCGCCTCGACGGACCCGGCGGCGCCACCGACAAGGCCCCCGCCTGGGCCACCGCGGACCTGCTCACCGACGCCATCCACGCCGCCCACGCACAAGTCCGCATCACCACCCCTGAAGTCGACGGGCGGGCGCACGAACTCGCCTGGGGTCGGCAGCTCGACGTCCGCACCATCAAACCCGCGAACGCCCCGGACTTCGAAGACGACGACGGCGAGATCACCGACGACCGGCTCTCCTCCTACGTCGCCAAATACGCCACCAAAGGCACCGGCAAGTCCGAGGCGGCGGACCGGCCGATCCGCTCCGAAGCCCACATCGAGCAGCTGCGGATCAACGCCCACTACAAGCAGCTCATGCGCACCGCCTGGCGCCTCGGCGCCCTGGAGGAACTGGATCACCTCAACCTGCGGCGCTGGTGCCACATGCTCGCCTTCCGCGGCCACTTCCTCAGCAAGTCCAAGGCGTACTCGACCACGTTCAAGCAGATCCGTGGCGACCGCCAGCGCTTCCGCCTCGAAGCCGCCCTCGACGAACTCGGCGTCACCGAAGACACCGTGACCGTGATCAACCACTGGGACATGACCAGCGTCGGACACCGCACCCCCGAAGAACGCGACATCGCCGAAGGCATCGCCCAACGACGACGCGACACCCGCCGCCACCGGCACACCACCGAACGAAAGGACTGATCCCGATGCGCAAGCTCTGGGGACCCAACGACGTCGCCGACTACCTCGGCGTCCCCGTCGGCACCGTCTACCAATGGCGCACCCGCGGCACCGGCCCCACCGGCAAACGCGTCGGCAAACACGTCCGCTACCGACCCGAAGACGTCCAAGCCTGGTACGACGCACTCCCCGAGGGGGTCATCTGATGCCGCGCCTTCCACTGCCATTGGGGACGGCCGGGGAGATCTCGGCGAAGCGGGTAGGGGCGGCGTGGATGGCGCGCTGCCGGTACCGCCACGAAGACGGGACCTACTCGGACGTTCGTCGCCGAGGGAAGACGAAGGAGCTGGCCAAGCAAGCCGTTCGGGACGCTGTGAAGGATCTGGTGCCATCCTCGCCGGGGGCCGGCCTCACGGTTTCCAGCTACTTCGGAGAAGCCGCTGATGCCTGGTTCGCAGAGTTCCGGGCGGACGCCGAGAACGGGATCTACTCGTTCGGGACTCTCGACACCTATGCCGATGCGTACCGGAACCACGTGAAGCCCGTGCTCGGGAACCTCCGGATCTTCGAGGTGAAGACTCCGGTGATCAACACGCTCTGCCAGGCGAAGTTGAAGGCGCACAGCCTCGCCTTGGCCAAGCACGTCAAGGCCGTGATCAGCAACATCATGACCTTCGTCGTCCAGGCGGGAGTGATCGACGAGAATCCGGCTCGTCACATCGCGCCGCTGACGGAACGGCGGGCGAAGACCAAGCGCAAGCAACCCCGATCGCTGTCCCGCGATGAGCTCCTGGATCTCCTCTCGAAGCTCGACGTCGATGAGGAAGCGCAACGCTGGGACCTGCCGGATCTGGTCCGGTTCTTCGTCGCGACGGGGGAGCGGAGCGGGGAGGCGCTGGGCGCGCACTGGGAGGACTTCGACACCGCGGCTCAGAAGCTCGTGATGGGAGGCAACATCATCCAGGCGCGAGGCAAGGGCACGGTCCGGAATGCGGGCAAGTCGGCTCGTTCGGGCGACCGGGACATCGCGTTGCCGGAGTGGTGCGTGCACATGCTCACTGAGCGGAAGGACGTGCTCGGTGAAGTCGATCCAGGAAAGCCGATCTTCACGAACACGCGGGGCGGCTACCTGAATGCCGCGAACCTCACCAACCGGGTGTGGCTGCCGTTCCGGAAGCGCGCGGGGTACGAGTGGGTCACGTTCCACACCTTCCGCAAGACGGTGGCGACGCTGCTCGACGAGGCAGGTATGACGGCTCGGCAGATCGCCGACGTGCTGGGGCACTCGAACCCGTCCATGACGCTCAACACGTACATGGGGCGGGGGCAGGTCTCGCGGGCCAGCGCCGATGCGCTCGATGCGGCGGGGTTCGGCGGCGAACGCAAAGTTGGCAGTTAGTTGGCAACAGGGCCGCCGGTTCCTCGCCGATCCGGGGCCGCGCGGAACCCCCGGAAAGCAAGAAACCCCCTGCAAGAGGGGGTTTCTGCTGTCTCGACCAGACGTGCGCCCGAAGGGATTCGAACCCCTAACCTTCTGATCCGTAGTCAGATGCTCTATCCGTTGAGCTACGGGCGCTTGTTCAGTTGTGGATCCCCGCCTGGGCGGGAACCCCTGCGGAGGCTCCGGGATTTGAACCCGGGAGGGGGCGTGACCCCCAACCGCATTAGCAGTGCGGCGCCATAGACCAGACTAGGCGAAGCCTCCCGGCAGTCCCTCTCGGCCACTGGGGAAAAGAGTACACGGCCCGTTCACGCCTTCGCGCAGGGGGGTCGGTCCGCGATCGCTCAGCCGTTCGCACCCGCTGCGAGCTGCACGAACGGGTCGAGGGCCGCCGGATTGCGCAGGGCGTCGCGGCTGACTGCGCGTTCCGGGTCGCCGCCGGCGAGGATCTTCTTCACCGGAACCTCCAGCTTCTTGCCGTTGAGCGTCTGCGGGACCTCGTCCACGAGCAGGAACCGGTTCGGCACGTGCCGCGGGGACAGCTCGTCGCGCAGCCGCCGCTTCAGCTCGCCTTCGACGTCCGCCAGCCGGGCACCCTCGGCGAGCACCAGGAAGCAGAGCAACTCCCCTTCGCCGCCGGCGCCGGAGGTGTCGATGACGAGCGAGTCGGCGACCTCCTCGAAGGCTTCCACGACGCGGTAGAACTCGGCGGTGCCCATCCGGATGCCGCCGCGGTTGAGCGTGGAGTCGCTGCGGCCGTGGATGACCAGGCTGCCGCGGTCGGTGACCTCGATCCAGTCGCCGTGGCGCCACACGCCGGGGTAGGTGTCGAAGTAGGCCTCGCGCAGCCGCGACCCGTCGGGGTCGTTCCAGAAGAACACCGGCATCGTCGGCATCGGCTTGGTGAGCACCAGTTCGCCGACCTCGCCGCGCAGCTCCGCACCGTCCTCCGAGTACGACCGCACCGCGGCCCCGAGCAGCGCGCAGGAGATCTCGCCGAGCCACACCGGCACGTCCGGCGCCGCACCCACGATCGCGGTGCACAGGTCCGTCCCGCCGGAGACGCTGGCGATCTGCACGTCCGCGCCCACGTGCTCGGCGATCCAGCGGAACCCGTCGACGCTCAGCGGGGAACCGGTGGAGCCGACGGTGCGCAGCGCGCCCAGGTCGTGGTGCTCGGCGGGCCGCAGCTCCTTCTTCAGGCAGCTCTGCACGAACGGCGCCGAGGTGCCGAAGTAGGTGACGCGGTGCCGTTCCGCCAGGTCCCACAGCACGTCCAGCGACGGGTGCCCGGGGCTGCCGTCGAACAGCAGCAGCCGGGTGCCGGTGAGCAGGCCGCCGACGAGGAAGTTCCACATCATCCAGCCGGTGGTGGTGAACCACAGGAACGTGTCGCCGGGGCCGAGGTCGGCGTGCAGCCCGATCGCCTTGAGCTGCTCCAGCACCATGCCGCCGTGCCCGTGCACGATGCCCTTCGGCAGCCCGGTGGTGCCGGAGGAGTACAGCACCCACAGGGGGTGGTCGAACGGCACCGGGTCGAAGGCGAGCTCGGCGCCGCGGTGCCGGTCCAGCAGGGCGGCGAAGTCCTCGGTGCCGTCGAGCCCGCCGGCTCCGACGTAGTCGACCAGCACCACCGACGCGCCGGGCAGCAGCCCGCGCAGCTCGTCCACGGTGGCGCGGATGTCGTAGGTGCGGCCGCCGTACGCGTAGCCGTCCACGGCGACCAGCACGGTCGGCTCGATCTGCACGAACCGGTCCGCGACCGCCCGCACCCCGAAGTCCGGCGAGCACGACGACCAGGTCGCGCCGAGGCTCGCCGCCGCCAGGAACGCGATCAGCGTCTCCGGGCAGTTCGGCGCCAACGCCGCCACCCGGTCACCGCGGCGCACGCCCAGCTCGACGAACGCGGCGCGCATCGCCGCGACCCGCGCGCGCAGCTCGCCGAACGTGAGCTGCGATCCGGCCCCGTCCTCCCGGGCGAACACGACCGCCACGTCCTCGTCGGACTTGCCGGGGCCGCCGCGCAGCGCGTGCTCGGCGTAGTTCAAGGTCGCGCCGGGGAACCACTTCGCGCCCGGCATCACCTCGGCGTCGAGCACCCGCTCGGCGCGCTCGTGGAAGGCCACGTCGAAGAAGTCCGCGATCGCGCCCCAGAAACCTTCGAGGTCCGACACCGACCAGTCCCACAGCGCCGGGTAGTCCGGCAGGTCGAGGCCGCGCTCGGTGCGCAGCCACTCGCGGAACTCGGCGAGGCGGGTGCCCGCCACCTGTTCCGCGGTGGGCCGCCACAGGACCTCGGGGTTTCGATCGGCGCCGGTGCTCGATGTCATGAGTGCTTCCTAACCCACGACCGGGCGTCGACGCCATAGCCGAACTGCTCGGTGCGCACCGCGAACAGGTTGTGCACATGCCTGTGGATGAGTTGTCCACAGGCTGTGTGCAACTCAGCGCAGGTGGGTGTCCAGCCAGTTCCGCGCGCGCTGCCACGCCTCCGCGGCCGCGTCCAGGTCCGTGTCGAAGCGGTGCTCGCTGCGGGCGAAGTGCACCAGGTCCGTCGCCACCGGGGCGGTCGCCGCGGCCTCGCGGAGCTTGTCCACCTCGTCCGCCGGGATGCGCTCGTCCAGCTCGCTGTAGATGCCCAGCCACGGGCCCGCCAGCTCCCCGGCGATCTCCACCAGCGCGGGCAACCCGTCCGACAGCGGGCTCAGGATGCCGCCCCCGCCGACCGTCACCGCCGCGCCCAGGCTGCGGCTCGCCGCCACCACCAGCGCGGCCGAACCGCCGATGTCGAACCCGATGACGCCCTGCCGGTCGCCCGGCACGCCCTGGTCGGTCAGCCACACGAACGCCGCGTCCGAATCCGCCAGGATCGACTCGCCCGATAGTCGCTGCACGTGGTCCCGCACGTGCTCCTCGGCGTGGTCGTCGGAGAACTCATCGGTGCCCTCGCGGTGGTACAGGTGCGGCGCCACGGTCAGCCAGCCTTCGTCGGCGAGGCTGCCCACCAGGGAACGCACCCGGTCGGTGACGCCGCGCGCCTCGTGCAGCACCACCAGTCCGCCGCGCACGACGTTCTCCGGCTCGGCGACGGTCATCCGGAGCTCGGTGCCGTCCGTGAGCGCGAGCGTCTCGGTCCGGGTTTCGGTCATGCCGTTCAGGTAATCAGGGATGGGTGAACAGCAGTCAACGTGATCATCCGGATGGCGGAGCCCGGTTGACACACCGTCGCCGTCGCCGCGTTCCCGCCGCCGCGCCGTCCGCTGATCTCCGCGCCCTCCCGGGCCGCGACAGGTGAGTGCGCCGCCACGTGCGGCAACGGGCCGGCAGAGATCCACCGCGGGCCGCGCGGAACGGCACCGCCGCGGGCCCGGCCCCCCCCCCCCCCGCGCCGGGGGTGTGTTCGGTGTTACACCCGATCGGCGCCAACCGGTCGCCGGGCGGGGTGGAGCCCCGCGGCGCCCGACCCTCCCGGGGTGCCGAACGGGAGCTCCCGCTCGGCCGCACGGATTCTGGGCCTCCCCGTCCAGCTCAGCGCCGCGTCACCGGTTCTACAGTGGTCGGGCGGTGCTCCCGGCGGCGAAGCGGGGGACGCCGCCCGAGCAGAGGGAGCCCCGCATGACCGTCCGCATCCGCCCCGACCTCGACCAGCTGCCCGCCTACGTCGCGGGCCGCACCGTCGCCGGATCGCTCAAGCTCGCCAGCAACGAGGTCTCCGCGGGTCCGCTGCCCGGCGTCGCCGAGGCCATCGCCCGCGCCGCCGCGGACGCGCACCGCTACCCCGACATCGGCGCCGCCCGCCTCACCGAAGCGCTCGCCGCCCACCTCGACGTCGATCCGGGCCGCATCGCCGTCGGCTGCGGCTCCGTCGCCCTGTGCGAGCAGCTCATCCAGATCACCTGCACCGCCGAGGACACCGTCGTCTACCCCTGGCGGTCCTTCGAGGCCTACCCGATCCTCAGCCGCATCGTCGGCGCCACCGAGGTGCAGGTGCCGCTGACCGCCGAGCACGCCGTCGACCTCGACGCGATGGCCGCCGCGATCACCCCGCGGACCCGGCTGGTGTTCGTCTGCTCCCCGAACAACCCGACCGGACCGGCGCTGCGCCGCGCCGAACTGGAGCGGTTCCTCGACTCGGTGCCCTCCGACGTGCTCGTCGTCTTCGACGAGGCGTACCGCGAGTTCGTCACCGACCCCGACGTGCCGGACGGCGTCGAACTCACCGCCCGCTACGACAACGTGCTCGCGCTGCGCACCTTCTCCAAGGCCTACGGGCTCGCCGGGCTCCGCGTCGGCTACGCCATCGGGCCTGCGCACGTCGCCGAAGCGCTGCGCAAGGTGTGCATCCCGTTCAGCATCAACGCCCTCGGCCAGGCCGCCGCGATCGCCTCGCTGGCCGCGCAGGACGAGATGCGGGCCCGCTGCGCCGCGATCACCGCCGAACGGGTGCGGGTGCGCGACGAGCTGATCGCCCTCGGCCACGCCGTCCCCGAGACGCAGGCGAACTTCGTCTGGCTGCCGCTGGGCGACCGGGCCGGCGAGTTCAACGAGCACTGCCTCGCCGAACGCGTCGTGGTGCGCGCCTTCGCCGGCTCCGGCGTGCGGATCACCATCGGCGACGCCGCGGAGAACGACCTGCTGCTCGGCGCCGCGAAGTCCTTCCCGCTGCACGGCTGACGAAGCTCGATCCACCGGCCCCCGCGTTGCTACCGTGCCCGGACAGCGCGCAGATCGGGGGCCGGTGATGGCGGCGGAACACGTTCCGGGTGGAGTGCGGGCGAGCTGGCTCGTGGTGGACGCCGAGACGGCGGAAGTCCTGCGGCGGCACGAAGAACGGCACCGCTTCCGCTCCGCGTCGCTGGTGAAACCGCTCATCGCGCTCGACCACCTGCGGCGCGGCGGCGAACCGTCCGCGGCCGACCGCGCGCTGCTGGAACCGATGCTGCGCTCCAGCGACGACGACGCGGCGAGCGAGCTGTGGGACCGCGGCGGCCGGGAGCGGATCGTGCACCGGACCGTCGCCGAGATCGGCCTCACCGGGACCGAACCGCCGCGCGATCCGGACATGTGGGGCTACGTGGTGCTCACCGCCGCCGACGTCGTGCTCTCGCTCCGGCACCTGCGGACCGCGGGAGCGGCGGGCGAGTTCGTGCTGGAGCAGCTGCGGCACTTCACCCGGCACGGCACCGACGGCTTCGATCAGACCTTCGGGCTCCCCGCGTCGGGAGCCGACGTGGACGCGCTCAAGCAGGGCTGGTCCGGGTTCGGCCTCGGTCCGAACGAGAAGCCCGCCGAGCCGGCGGCCGAGCGCCGCGCCATCCCGGACGAGCGGATCGACCTGGAACGCCCGGCGATGCACACCAGCGGCCTGGTGCGCCGCGGGGATCGGCTGCTCGTCGTCGCGGTGTGCACGCTGCACCCGGCCGGAACCGGGTGGGACACCGCGGCGGGAACGATCACCGAGCTGGTCCGCTCGATCCTCGACTGACCGCTCCTCCCGTCGCACCAGGGGGATCGACCGGTCCGCGAGAGCGGTGATGCCCGGCGGAGAGAGGGGGAGTACTCCGCCGGACATCCCGCGAGGTGTGACCGCCGGTCGGACCGGAACGGCCGCGGCGACCGCGCAGCCGAACCACACCGAGAGCGAATCTAGCCGCGCAGCCGGGAAAAACGCCGGGCGCAACAACCAAGATCGCACTTTCGAGTGGAAGATCCCGCCGGTTCAGCGCGCGGCCGGCCCGATCTCGTCCTGGGCGGGCGCGGCGGCCACGGCGCGGGGTTCGGCGCGGTCCTCGGCGGACTTCGCGGCGACCTCCTCCTCGCTGACCCGCTCGCCGCCGCGGCGGCGGAAGAACTGGAAGCCGGGGATGCCGACGATGGCCCGGCGCACGTCGTGGGTGACTTCGAGCAGCTCGTGGATCTCGGGGCCCACCTTGTCCAAGGTGCGCAGGATCGGCAGCACGTCGGAGAGCACGTGCTCGGTGAGCACCGGGAGTTCGTCGACCAGGCGGATCGCCGCGTCGACCTCCTTCTGCGAGAGCTCGTCGACGAACAGCTGCGCCATCGGGGCCGCTTTGCGCGCGACCGGCTCGTAGGCGGCGAGGAGTTCGTCGGCGACCGCCGCGGTCCGCTGCACGTCGCTGACGGTGCTCGCGGCGGTGGCGCTGACGGCGCCCGCGGACTCGACGATCGTCTGCGCCTCGGCGGAGATGGCGCCGGCCGCTTCGACGGTCCGTCCCGCCGCGGCGGCCACGACCTTGGCCTCGCGCAGGACCTCTTCGACCTCGTCGACGGTGCGGCTGGTGCGGGCGAGGATCTCCTCGGCCCCGTCGACGACGGTGTTCACCCTGGCCAGCAGGGCCTCGACGCCGTCCACCAAGCCCAGCACCCGAGCGGGAGCGGCGGCGACGGTGGTCGCGGACTCCACCGCCCGACCGACCGTGGAGCGGGCCATTCCGAGTACGTCGCCGGGAGTGGGGATGCGGATCAACATGTCACCACTGTGCACGTGCCCGCACCTCGTCGACCACGGTGCGGGTCGGAACGAGGTGCGGGCACGGTGCGAATCGGGACGAAACCGGTCAGCCGGTCACGGCGGCGTGGCCGGCCACCGCCACCGGGCTCGGCGCGGCGGGCAGCTCGGCCGGCGATACCTGCTCGGGGGCGCTCGGCGCGGGCGCCGGAGCGGGAGCCGGGCCGGGGCCGGGCTCGCCCGGGCCGGGGCCACCGGGGCCGGGCCAGTCGGGGCCGCCGCCGCCGCAGTCGTCGTCGCAGCCGCCGCAGTCGTCGTCGTCGCAGCCGCCGCCGTGGCCGGGCTTCTCCGGCTTCTCGTGCCCCGGCTTCTCGGGCTTCTCGTGGTCCGGCTTGTGCGACGGGTGGTCCCCGACCGGCGCGTTGGTGCAGTCACCGCTCTGCGGCGACAGGATGTTGACCACCGCACCGACGACCGCCACGTTGTTGCCGCACAGCTGGATCGGAACGAGGCTCACGTCGTTGTCGTTGCCGACGTTGATCCCGTCGTTGTCCGCGCTGTCGGCGAACGCCGGAGCGCCTGCGAGCAACAAACCAGCGGTCGCCGTGATGACACCGGCGAAGCGTGCTTTTTTGTGCACTGTCGCACTTCCTTCGTTTCGATTTCCGGGATTTCTGTGGTGGCCGGCTTTTCCCGTGGCCCGGTTCCGGCCGGCCGGTCGCGCCAGGACCTCGTTCGCCCTGCCGCCTTCCCGCCGCGTTCCGCTCCGCTGTTCGCGAGTGCTCTAGTGCAGCAGCACGAGTGTTCCCAGCGGGAGTGTGCTCAGCAGCCGTAATGCGTCCGGTGGCACTCGCACGCACCCGTCGCTGGCTGCCTCGCCGAACACGGCCGGATCCGGCCAGCCGTGCAGTGCGACCGTTCCCGGTCCGCCTCCGTAGCTGTTGAACGTTTCGGAATGCGTACCGAGCGGAAGGATGATGGGGCTGAACTTGGTGACCGTTTCCTCGATCGCGGCCATCAGGTAGGTCCGGCCGCGCGGGGTGGGGGAGTCGGAGGAACCGACGCCGACGGTCCAGCTGCCGACGTTCCGGTCGCCCTCCCACACCACGAGCCGACGCGCGTCGACGTCCACGTCGACGTGGTAAGGCGTGCGGGCCTGCGTGATCGGGGCGCCGTCGATGCGGATCCAGCCGGTGCTGCTGTTCGGCCGGGACGGCAGCAGGACCTGCCCCCAGCCGCCCTGCCGAGCGATCAGCGGCACCCAGGTCGGGTTGCCGAGCTGGGTGGCGGGCAGCCGCGCGAACGGGGCTCCGCCGGGGGCGTCGTGCACGGCCACGTCTTGCTCGACCCGCAGCACGACCCCGTCGGTCCCGACCTGCGGCGCGGGGTCGGCGGCGGCGCCGTCGAGGTCGCCGAAGGTGCTGGCCTCGGGGAGCCCGGTGAGGTCGACCCGGGCGGCTTGTCCGGCCGGTGCGGGGGCGGCGTGATCCGCGGCCGGAGCAGGTGGCAGCGCACCGCCCCCGCAACCGGTGAGCAACGCCGCGAGGCCACCGGCGAGCAGCGAGGATCGCGCGCGGCCGAGCGCCCGGCGGCGTGCCGGGGCGCTCGGGGCGGATCGCGTTCGCGCAGTCATGGCTCGTCCTCGGTTCCTGGCCCGGCGATGCCGGGTGCGGCGATGCGGTGAGGGAATGCCGAAAGGCATTCGGGAGGTTTCTTGCCGATCGGGGAGGCGCCGGATCGCCGGTACCGCCGATCAGGTGCCGGGCGGACGCTAACCCACCGCGTGGATCGCTCCAAACGGAAAGGTACGCGCGTGCGTGGCAGTGCCGTCCCGCGGAATTCGTTGCTGAGCAGCGAAAACCGGCGTTTCCGGTGGATCTGTCGGAAACGCCGAGAATCGGTTGCCCCACCATCGGGTAGATAAGTTCACTACTTCGAGTGACCCGTTTCGAGGGATTCGCGTGGTGCCGAACTGCCGCCGGACGAGCTCGAACGGCGAGTACCCGGTCCGGCTCGTGATCAGCGTCCTCCCGTATCCGCCGGACCGCCACCGCACGAGGGCGCGCGGTTCCAACCCCGAGGTGCCGCCCGCCGCGGGATCGCGGTGCGGCGGCGACCACGATCTTCCGCCGGGCCGCCGGGCGCGGTGCGGGCGCGAGTCGGTTCTGCCGGGCCCGTACCGCTGTCTCCTCCGGCGCGGAATCGTGGCCGTGGAACGCAACGATCCCCGTCCGGAAGACGGGGATCGTTGCTGTGCGGCGGGGGGAACGGGGTCAGTCCACCCAGGGGCCGTGCTGGACCTCGACCTGGCTCGGGCCTTCGGGGTCCGACTCGTGGACCGGCTTGCAGTAGATGGCGTAGTAGTCGTCGGGGGTGTTGGGGTCGTTCTTCATCTGCTTGACCTTGTCCAGGCAGGCGTCCCCGGTGGGGTAGACCGTCGGAAGGGTCTCCAGCTGCTCGGGTCCCGCGGATGCCGCGCCGGTTCCCAGCAGGGAAACGCCTGCACCGGCCACGCAGAGAGCCGCTGTCGCCAGAGCCTTGCCGAATCGCATATGAACTCCTCTTCGAGGTAAGGGTGGGGAGCGAACGCGTCGCTGGAACCGACGCTATTCGCGGGGGAGCGCGCCGGGGCCCGATCAGCCGCGCAGTCCGGGTAACCCCTCGGCGGCCGTCCGAGGCGCCACCGCGGGTGACGGGGAGTACGAGCCGCGCCGATGCCCGGAATGCCGCACACGGGACGAATCCCGGAACGCTGAAGACCTGCTCAGGTGCGGCAGCGGAGCATTCGAGATCACCGGTCCGCCTCGGACGCGCTCGCATTCGCACCGTGCCGTTCCACGGCCGGAGGTGCCGATTCCGCGGTCCGGCCGGGGAATCGCGAGATCAGCGTTGCCGCGACCGCGGCGGCCACCGCGGCACCGACGGAATTGTTGAGGAAGTCCTGCGTCTCGCACACCCCTCGGTTCGTGGCCACCTGCAGCAACTCGATCGCCGCGCTGAGCCCGATCGCCGAAACGAGCACCACCAGCGGCTTGCGCGTGGCGAGGACGGCGAAGAACACCAGCGGCACGAACAGCAGCACGTTCGACAACTCGTTGCCGCCGGCCATCGAGAATCCGTTCAGCTGGCAGAACGGTTCCTCGACCACCCGCACTCCGGGCATCGACGCGTAGTCCGGCCGGGTGCGGGAGAGGGTCGCGCCAGCACCACGCCGAGGCTGGCCCCGGCGAGCACCGACGGCACCGGACGCCATCCCCACCGGCGCGCCGCCATCAGTCCCGCGGTGCTCAGCAACGCGAGCCCCACCAGCGTTCCGATGAGGATGAGCGGGTTGGACAACGCGCCCACGACGGACCAGAAAACCGAATTCACTCCGTACAGCACAACGGCATCTCCCATTCGGGGTCGACTGCATGCCCGAGTGAAATTAGCGGCGGAATAAGACGATCCGGATCAGCCGCGAAGCCGGTGGTCCCGGGCCGAACGGCCGATTCAGCGGCACCGCGGCCCGCCGATCGGCCAGTGCGGCAGCGGACGCCGCCGGATCCCGCGGAAGGTGCGAAGGGGACGCGGAGCCGCGGCGCGGGCGGCAGGACGCGAAAGAGCCCGGCGGGGAATTCCTCGCCGGGCTCCACTGGTTCCCGTTGCGGAAGCGGGGGGATTCGAACCCCCGGTCCCTCTCGGGACGCTCGCTTTCAAGGCGAGTGCATTCGGCCGCTCTGCCACGCTTCCAGGGCCGGAGCCTAGCCCGCTGGGACGGTTCGGGGGACAGCGGGGAGGGGCTGCGCTCAGGCGTCCGGGCGGTCGTGCAGGCGGGTGCGGAGGCGTTCGAAGACGGCGGCGAGGACCTGCTTCTCGGCGGGTTCCAGGAGGTCGATGAAGTGCTCGCGGACGCCTGCGACGTGGGTGGGGGCCGCGGTGCGCAGGACTTCGAGGCCGCGGTCGGTGAGGACGGCTAGGACGCCGCGGCCGTCTTCGAGGCAGTCGTTGCGGCGCACCAGGTCGGCGTTCTCCAGCCTGCGGATCTGGTGCGAGATGCGGCTCTTCGAGTGCGCCACGTCGCGGGCCAGTTCGCTCATCCGCTGCTGCCGTCCGGGCTGTTCGGAGAGCCGCACCAGGATCTCGTAGTCGGCGATGGACAGGTTGTGCGCGGCCTGCAGCTCCCGGTTCAGCCGGTGCTCCAGCAGCGCGCTGCCCTCGATGTACGAGCGCCACGCGACCATCTCGTCGTCGTCGAGCCAGCGGACCTGCTCTTCGCTCCCATCGATCACGCCCACCAGGTTAGTCCGCGCCGGGTGATCACCGGGGCGGATCGGCGGGACGGGCCGCCGGGCTCCCACCGCGGACCGCCTGCGCCGAACGGGTGCGACGGCCCGGTGGCGGTGGCGGAACCGGGGTGGGCGGACGGGGGAGTCCGGGTGCCGCTGCGGGCTTCCCGAGTGCACCGGACGGGCGGATTCGGGAAGCCCGCGGCCGACCTCGGAACGCACCGGGCGGCCCACCCGGTCCGGGCGGGCCGCTCGGCCGCGTCGATCAGCGGACCGCGTGCTCCCCGAGCCGGGGGAGCGGTGCGGCGGCGGTGCGCTGGGCGGTGCGGCCCTGCGCGCCGTTGACGCCCGCGGTGCTCTGCGCGTACCGGCCGATGGTGTCGGCCAGCGCCTTGGAGTTCCGCTCCAGCGCCACCCGGTCCACGTTGGACAGGTCGTCCTGCGGGGTGTGGTAGTTCGGGTCGAAGGTCTGCCCGGCGGTGCCGCCCCACTTCGCGGCCTGCTCCTCGGTCTTCGTGCCGTCGCCACCGGTGAACAGCCCGCCCGCGGGGATGCCGTTCGCGATGAACTCGCCGTAGTCCGAGCGCCCGTCGAAGTCGGTGCCCTCGGCCTCGACGCCCTGTTCGGCCAGCGCCGCCACCAGGTCCCGCTCGATGGCGGCGGAACCGTGCGGGCCGGGGCCCGCGCCGACGCCGTCCGAGTCGTCGCCGTCGTAGGCGAAGTACCCGGCGTTCGGGGAGCCGATCATGTCGAAGTTCAGGTACAGCGCGATGTCCAGCTGCTGCTCGAATCCGAGGCCCTGCACGTACTTCGTCGACCCGACGAGACCGGATTCCTCCGCGCCCCAGAACGCGAAGCGCACCGCGTTCTCCGCGCCCGGGTTGCCGCCGAGGGCTTCCGCGGTGGCCAGCAGCCCGGCGGTGCCGCTGCCGTTGTCGTTGATGCCCGCGCCTTCGGGGACGCTGTCCAGGTGCGCCCCGGCGACCACCACGTTGTCGGTGCGGCCGCTGCGGGTCTGGGCGAGGACGTTGCGGGTGGTGATGTCCTCCAGCCGCGACTGCACGTCCAGGTGCACCTGCGCGCCGGCCTGCTCGGCGAGCCGCTGCCCGGTGGCGAGGTCGACGCCCGCGCTGGGGATCCGGGCGTCGGCCGGGTCGCCCAGGGTGCCGTTCAGCGGGCCTTCGACGTTGTTGTAGACGATCGTGCCCGCGGCGCCGAGTTCCGCGGCGACCAGCTGCTTCTCCGCGAACGTGCAGGAACCGCGCTGGACCAGCACCACCGAGCCCGCCACGTCCGCCGGGTAGTCGGTGGCTTCGCAGCCGGGCGTGTCGTCGACCGCGGCGACGGTCAGCGGTGCGGTGATCCCGCCCTGCGGCGTCGCGGGGGAGTACTCCAGCGCGCCGCCCTCGACCGGGGCGCCCGCCACGTCCAGCGCGAACGAGTCGAGGAAGAACGCCTGGTAGTCGAATTCCGGTGTGGTGACGTCGAAACCGGCCGCGCGCAGCTTGCCCGCCACGTAGTCCACGCTGGCCTCGTAGCCCGGCAGTCCGGACGCGCGGTTCCCGTCGTGCGTGTCGGCGATGCGCTGCAGCGCGACCAGGTGCCGGTGCACCGCGTCCACCTCGACCCGGTCGCCCAGGTCGGTGGTGGCGGCGGAAGCGGGAACGGCGGCGAGCAGCATCGCGGCGAAGGTGGCGAACGCGGCGGTCGCGCGGCGACCGGGTTTCACAGCACTCATGTTCTGTTCGGCTCCCCAAGGTGAGTTCGTGACGATCAGCTTCGACAGCTCCCCCGACGGAGTCAAGAATGTCCGGATGATGGTCCTGGCGGGCGGTTTTCCCGATATTGCCGGAACGCGTCCAGGTACTACCGTCGGCACCATGCATGCCATCGCGATCCGTGAACCCGGGAATCCGGAAGTGCTGGAGTGGACCGAACAGCCCGATCCGCGGCCCGCTCCCGGCGAAGTGCTCGTCGAGGTCGCCGCGGCCGGGGTGAACCGGGCGGACCTGTCGCAGCGGCAGGGGAACTACCCGCCGCCGAAGGGTGCCAGCGAGGTCCTCGGCCTGGAGTGCTCCGGCACCATCGCCGAGCTCGGCGAGGGCGTCACCGGCTGGCAGGTCGGCGACCAGGTGTGCGCGCTGCTGTCCGGTGGCGGCTACGCCGAACGCGTCGCGGTGCCCGCCGCGCAGCTGCTGCCGGTGCCGGACGGCGTCGACCTCCTCGACGCGGCCGGGCTGGTGGAGGTCGCGTGCACGGTGTGGTCGAACGTGGTCATGGAAGGCGGTCTCGCCGAGGGGAAGCTGCTGCTCGTGCACGGCGGTTCCGGCGGCATCGGCACCAGCGCCATCCAGATCGGCCGGGCGCTGGGCGCACGGGTCGCCGCGACCGCGGGCGCGCCGGAGAGCATCGAGTTCTGCCGGCGGCTCGGCGCCGACCCGGTGATCAGCTACCGGGACGAGGACTTCGTGGAGGTGGTGAAGGGCCTCGGCGGGGCGGACGTGGTGCTGGACAACATGGGCGCCGCCTACCTGGACCGGAATCTCTCGGCGCTCGCCCCGGACGGGCACCTCGCCGTGATCGGCATGCAGGGCGGCCGCAAGGCCGAGCTGGACCTGGGCAAGATGCTGGTGAAGCGGCTGCACATCTCGGTGCTGGGTTTGCGCGGGCGGCCGGTGGACGGCCCGACGGGGAAGGCGGCCATCGTCGCCGACGTGCGGGAGAAGCTGTGGCCGCTGGTCGCCGCCGGGAAGGTGCTGCCGATCGTGCACGACCGCATCCCGCTGCCGGAGGCGGCGCGCGCGCACGCGCTGCTCGAAGCGGGCGGCGTGCACGGCAAGATCCTGCTCGTCCGGCCCTGACCAGGTGAGTGGCCCATTCGCCCAGTCCCGCTGGGCCGGTGGGCCACTCAGCAGGCGCTCCCCGCCCGTCCTCGACCCCCGCAGGTCCTTCATCGGTTTCCTGTCAGCGGCGCAGCCGCTGAGCCAACGACCACCCAAGCAACGGGACCACCCGGGGGTTCTCAGCGTCCTCCTCGCGAGGACAGCGTTTTCTCATGTGGCGGAGCCACCTGTGAAAACGATCCCGCAGCGAGGAGGACGCTGAGGTTCCGCCACCCCAGTGCTACGCACAACGAGTGGGAAGACCGAGCTCAACTGAGAGCGGCGACCGCGCGCAGGAGTTGGTCGACCTCGTAGGTGTTCGTGTAGTGGGTGAGCCCGACGCGCACCGCGCCGCCGACCTCGCCGACGCCGAGCACGGCGAACACCCCGTGCGTGCCCGGGTCGGCGAACGCGCAGACGCCCTGCTCGGCGAGGTGCTCGATCGCGTCGACCGCCTTCACCCCGTTGACGGTGAACGCCATCGACGGCACCCGGCGCATCGCGTCCCCGATGATCATCACGTTCCGCAGCCTGCGCAGCCCGCCGGTCAGGTTCGCCAGCAGCCCCGCCTGGTAGGCCTTCACCGAGCTCAGCGAGGTCAGCAGCCGCTCCCGGCGCGGTCCCGCGGCGGCGTCGTCCAGCCCGGCCAGGTAGTCCACGGACGACACCAGACCGGCCAGCAGCGGGTAGGCGTGCGGCCCCAGCTCCAGCCGGTCCGGCCCGCGCCAGCCGGGTTCCAGCGCCGCCGACGGCAGCTGGTCGATCATCGCCGGGTCGCGGAACACCAGGGCGCCGACCGGCGGCCCGCCCCACGCGGAGGCGTTCAGCGCGAGCACGTCGGCGCCCATCGCGGTGATGTCCAGCGGCAGGAACGGTGCGGCGGCCGAGGCGTCGACGACCACGAGCGCGTCGTGCGCGGCGGCGATCTCGGCGATCTGGCGCACGTCCGGGCGGGTGCCGACGGCGCCGGAGGCGGCGGTGACCGCGACGACCTTGGTGCGCTCGTCGATCAGGTCCTGGTACTGCCAGGCGGGCAGCTCGCAGGTCTCGATGTCCACCTCGGCCCACCGCACCTGGGTCCCGGAGCGCTGCGCGGCCCGCTGCCAGCACACCACGTTGGAGGGGTGGTCGAGCCGGGACACCACGACGTCGTCGCCGATCATCCAGCCGTCGCCGAGCCCGTCGGCGAGCCGTTGCAGCAGCACGGCGGAGTTCGGCCCGAGCACCACCCCTGCGGGGTCGGCACCCACGAGATCGGCCAGTGCGCGACGGGCTGCGTCCACGATGGCCTCGGCGCGCTGCGACGCGGGGAAGATCCCGCCAGGCCCGGAGACGGGGGCGCGCAACGCGGTGGACACCGCGGTCGCGACCTGCTCGGGAACCTGCATGCCCGCCGGGGCGTCCAGGTGCACCCACCCGTCACCGAGCGCGGGGAACAGCCCGCGAACTGCAGCGACGTCGAACGCCATGGTCATACCGTACGGAGCGGGCCGGGGCGCACCGCCGCCGGGTGGTCCGATCCAGCCTGCCACGTGCACCCGGCGCGGCCGGACGCGTCAGGATGGTGGGCATGAACCAGAACGAGCAGGACCAGCAGCGCGAGATCTTCGTGGTGGGCGAGGGCACCCCGCTCGGCTCGGGCGCCGACCCGTCCGCCGAGGCGGTGGGCGAGCGGGAGAACGTCGGCGAGCTCGTCGAGCAGCCCGCGAAGGTGATGCGCATCGGCACCATGATCAAGCAGTTGCTGGAGGAGGTGCGGGCCGCGCCGCTGGACGAGGCGAGCCGCAGCAGGCTCAAGGAGATCCACCAGTCCTCCATCCGCGAGCTGGAGGAGGGCCTGGCGCCGGAGCTGATCGAGGAACTGGACCGGCTGTCGCTCCCGTTCGCCCAGGAGACCACCCCCTCCGAGTCGGAGCTGCGCATCGCGCAGGCCCAGCTCGTGGGCTGGCTGGAAGGCCTGTTCCACGGCTTGCAGACGGCGTTGTTCGCGCAGCAGATGGCCGCGCGGGCGCAGCTGGAGCAGATGCGGCGCGGCCTGCCCGCGGGTGGCGCGGGCGAGGGCGAGCCGGCCTCGCACCCGAGGGGAACCGGCCAGTACCTCTGAACGGACGATGACCGGAGGGTGTCCGGTATGCCGAGAGTGATCGCGGCAGCGATGCCCTGTACTCGGTCGGGTGTGGCCTGTGGGTACTCTGACGCACCGTGCAGGCCACAAGCACGCAAGAGCGCCCTCCGGCCCCGCCCGAGACGTCCGCACGGACTTGGCGCAAGGCGTTCCACGACATCGCGCAAGGTTTCCAGCAGCAGCAGCTCTGGGCTCATCTGGGCTGGCAGGACATCAAGCAGCGCTACCGCCGCTCGGTGATCGGCCCGCTCTGGATCACCATCGGCATGGGCATGACGGCGACCGCGCTCGGTCTGCTGTACTCCCAGCTGTTCGACCAGGACATCAAGACGTTCCTGCCGTACCTGACGGTCGGCTTCATCGTCTGGAACTTCATCCTGGGCTGCCTGACCGAGGGCACCGAGGTCTTCATCTCCAACGAAGGCCTGATGAAGCAGCTGCCGGCCCCGTTGAGCGTGCACGTGCTCCGGCTGGTCTGGCGCCAGGCGCTGCTGTTCGCCCACAACATGGTCGTCTACCTGGTGGTCCTCGCGATCTTCCAGATGCCGATCGGGTGGAGCGTGCTGCTGGTCTTCCCGGCGTTCCTGCTGCTCATGATCAACGGCGCGTGGGTGGCGCTGCTGTTCGGCGTCATCGCGACGCGGTTCCGCGACATCCCGCCGGTGATCAACAGCCTCACCACGCTGCTGTTCTTCATGACCCCGATCGTGTGGGACGCGAAGATCCTGGAGGAGAAGGGCGTCGGCTGGCGGGCGAACCTCGCCGAGATCAACCCGCTCTACCACTACATCCAGATCATGCGCGACCCGCTGATCGGTGGCGACGAGAAGTTCTACCACTGGGGCATCGTGCTCGGCTGCACCGTCGTCGGCTGGCTGCTGGCGCTGGTCGTGCTGCGCAACTACCGCGCTCGCGTCACCTACTGGATCTGATCGGGGGTTCTGCACATGGTCAGCATCGACGTCTGGAATGCCGCGGTCGACTTCCCGATCTTCGACGCCAAGTCCCGCTCGCTGAAGAAGGCGGCGCTGGGACGGGCCGGCGGCAAGATCGGCACGGAGAGCCGGGTTCCGATCATCGAGGCCCTGCACGACATCGACCTCTCGCTGCGGCACGGCGACCGGGTCGCGCTGGTCGGGCACAACGGCGCGGGCAAGTCCACGCTGCTGCGCCTGCTGTCCGGCATCTACGAGCCCACCCGGGGCAGCGCCCGCGTGGTGGGCAAGGTCGCGCCGGTCTTCGACCTCGGCGTCGGCATGGACCCGGAGATCTCCGGGTACGAGAACATCATCATCCGCGGTCTGTTCCTCGGCATGAACCGCAAGCAGATGGAAAAGCGGATGGACGACATCGCCGAGTTCACCGAACTCGGCGACTACCTCGGCATGCCGCTGCGCACCTACTCCACCGGCATGCGGGTGCGGCTGGCGCTGGGCGTGGTCACGTCCATCGACCCGGAGATCCTCATCCTCGACGAGGGCATCGGGGCCGTGGACACCGAATTCCTGGACAAGGCGCGGGACCGGCTCAACGACCTGGTCAAGCGTTCCGGGATCCTGGTGTTCGCCTCGCACTCGGACGAGTTCCTGATGGAGCTGTGCACCACCGGGCTCTGGATGGAGAAGGGCGGCATCCGGGAGCACGGCTCGCTGCGCAGCGTCCTGACGTCCTACAAGGGCAAGGACCCGTTCGAGAACCTCAGCCCGGAAACCCTGGCGCGGATCGGCGAGTCCGCCCTGATCGAGAGCGACAAGGCACCATGAGCACCGACTCCGCCGAGCAGCCGCAACTGCCCGCCGACTCCGTCGTCGCGGTGATCGTCACCAGGCATCGCCGCGAGCTGCTCGCGGAGTCGCTCAAGGTGATCGCCACCCAGACCCGGGTGCCGGACCACCTGGTCGTCGTGGACAACGGTCCCGACCAGCCCGCGCGGCAGGTCGTCGAGGACTGCCCGATCCCGTCGACGTACCTGCCCTCGCAGCGCAACCTCGGCGGTGCCGGTGGTTTCGCGCTGGGCATGCTGCACGCGCTGGCGCTCGGCGCGGAGTGGGTGTGGCTCGGCGACGACGACGGCAGGCCCGCCGACGACCACGCGCTGTCGACGCTGCTGGAGGTGGCGCGCACCCGGAAGCTCGCCGCCGTCTCGCCGGTCGTGGTGAACATCGACCACCCGGAGAAGCTGGCGTTCCCGCTGCGCCGCGGCCTCACCTGGAAGCGGCACCCGGAGGAGCTCGGCGCTCCCGGCGGCGATGCCGACTTCCTGCCGGGCATCGCGTCGTTCTTCAACGGCGCCCTGTTCCGCGCGGCCACGCTGGACGTGGTGGGCGTGCCGGACTACCGGCTGTTCTTCCGCGGGGACGAGGTGGAGCTGCACCGCCGCGTGGTGCGCTCGGGCCTGCCGTTCGGCACCTCGTTGAAGACGCGGTTCGTGCACCCGGACGGGTCGGACGAGTTCAAGCCGATGCTCGGCGGCCGGTTCCACGCGCAGGACCCGTCGGACGCGAACAAGCGCTACTACACCTACCGGAACCGCGGCTACCTGCTGTCGCAGCCGGGGATGCGCAAGATCGGGATGCTGGAGGTGCTCCGGTTCGGGCTGTACTTCGTCGGCCACCGCCGGGACCCGAAGGCGTTCCGGGAATGGCTGCGGCTGGTCCGGCAGGGGCGCCGGGAGCAGTTCTTCCGCCGCTGATCGGGGCTGCGCGCGTTCCGTCGTTCGGTGGAACGTGAATCTTTCTAGCGTATTTGCCGCTTGAGTGGCCATCGCGGTAGAAGTATGCTGTGGTCAACACGAGGCTGAAGACGGCGAAGTTACTCCATCGAATCAGGCGAGCCGTCCGGGAGAACCCGGCCGCTCGGGAGCGCGGAGTGCGGCTCGTGGAGTCGCCGCAGCGCGGCAAGGGTTCGCACCGGCTCTTCCTCCTCTGCGACGAGGACGATCGCGAACTGGTCAGGTTCGTGCTTCCCGGGCATCAGCGCGAGGTCTCCTGGACGGTGCTCCGGAGCATCGAAGGGCGCTTGGCGCCACTGCTCGGCGAGAAGTGGATGGAGGAGCGATGAGCGGCGTTCAACGAAATCACTACACCGTCGACGTGGCGCGCGAGGACGACCTCTGGGTCGCCGCGGTGCGGGAGCTCGACGGCGGGGTCACCGACGTCGAGCGGTTCGACGACCTGGACGTGGAGGTCCGGGACATGGTCCGGCTGCTGGTCGACGTGCCCGAGGACTCCTTCGACCTCTCCTGGCACTACCGCCAGGGCGACGTCGAGTACACCCGCCCGGTCGAGGAGCTGGTCCACTGGCGCGAGCAGTCCCGGCGGGCCGCGGAGAACGCCGAACGCGCCCGCCTGGAGATCATCACGACGCTGCGGGCGGCGGGGCTGAGCCAGCGCGTCATCGCCGAGGTGATCGGCACCTCGCACCAGCGCGTGGCGCAGCTGCTGGCGGAGGCGTCCTGAGCGTCCCCGGTGTCCGGGTCACCGGGCGGTCACCGGGGGATCACGGGACGCTGAGAGCGGCCTGAGAATCACTCGATCGGTACTGCTCATGGGGTCGGCGGAGATCTCGATTCCGGCCGCACCGAACGCGCCGGACGTCCCCGGACCAGCGACTACTATTCTCCTGGCGTGCTTAAGGGGCAGGAAGACAGCAGTCGCAAGGACGACCCATCGGAGTCGTCCGAGGATCGACCGGCGGACTCTCCGGCACGCCCGGCGGCGAACGGGCGGGACCCGTCCGCGAAGCAGCTGAGGTGGTTCGCCTCCGTGCTCGGACTGCTCGGCGCGGTCCTGGCCCTCGCGGTGCCCTTCCTTCCGGTCGAGCACGACGTCAACACGCTGCGATGGCCCACCGCCGAGGGCACCGAGTCGGTGTCCGCGCCGCTGGTGAGCTTCGAACCGCTGTGGATGGACGCGACCGTGCCGTGCGCCTCGGTGCGCAGCCTCGACGCGCGCACCCAGGGCCCGGCGAACCTGCTGAGCACGAACCCGCCGGACTCCGACTACGGCAACCTCACCGGGATGACCCTGCAGGTCGACAACGGCCAGGTGACGCTGCTGTCGAAGGGGCAGCAGATCAGCACGATGCCGCTGCCGCCGGGGGACTGCGCCATCGAGGTGCGCTCGGACGCGATCGGCACCAAGGTCGAGCTCGGTGACGAGAAGCTGGCCAACATGCGCGGCGACCAGCGCCCGCAGCTCACCGGCATCTTCTCCGACCTGGACGCGAACGTCGACGACATCCGGGGCCTGTCCTTCGAGGCCCGCATCGACAACCGCTACGAGAGCAGCGCGACCCCGATCAAGATCGCGGTGATCGTGCTGGCGCTGGCGTCGTTCGTCGGCTCGGTGGTGTGCCTGCGCCGCCTGGACGTGCGGGCGGGCCGGCGGCCGCCGCGGTGGGCGCCGCTGGGCTGGTGGAAGCCGACGCTGCGCGACCTCGCCGTGTTCGGGTCGCTGGTCGTCTGGTGGATCGCGGGGGCGATGACCTCCGACGACGGCTACATCCTCACCATCGCGCGGGCGCGGGAGAGCGCCGGCTACATCAGCAACTACTACCGCTGGTTCGCGGTGCCGGAGGCGCCGTTCGGCTGGTTCTACGAGCTGTACTCGATGTGGGTGCAGGTGTCCACGGCGACGCCGTGGGTGCGGTTGCCCGCGCTGCTGATGGGTTCGGTCAGCTGGATGCTGATCAGCCGCGAGGTGCTGCCGCGGCTCGGGCAGCAGGTGCGGCGCAGCAACGCGGCGGGCTGGGCCGCGGCCGCGGTGTTCCTGGCGTTCTGGCTGCCCTACAACAACGGGCTGCGCGCCGAGCCGGTGATCGCGCTGTTCTCGCTGCTGGCGCTGTGCGCGGTGGAGCGGGCGGTGGCCACCGGCCGGTTGATGCCCGCCGCGCTCGGCCTGGTCGTCGCGGCGCTGGCACTCGGCGCCGGGCCGCACGGGCTGGTGGCGGTGCTGCCGTACGTGGCGGCGCTGAAGCCGCTGCTGCGGCTGGTGCGGCAGCGCGCCAAGGACTACGGCTGGTTGCCGGTGCTGGCGCCGATCGCGGCCTGCGGGTTCGTGATCCTCACGGCGGTGTTCGCGGACCAGACGTGGGGTTCGGTCATGGACGCCACCGAGCTGCGCACCGAGCTCGGGCCGAGCGAGGACTGGTACCAGGAGCTCAACCGCTACAACCTGCTGTTCAGCCCCACCCCGGACGGTTCGCTGGTGCGCCGGTTCCCGGTGCTGCTGGTGATGCTGTGCCTGGCGACCTGCGCGGTGATGCTGCTGCGCCGGGGCCGCATCCGCGGTGCCGCACTCGGCCCGAGCCGCCGCCTGCTGGCGGTCGCCGCGCTGTCCTTCGTCGCGCTGGCCCTGACCCCCACCAAGTGGTCCCACCACTTCGGGATCTTCGCGGCGGTCGGCGGCGCGCTGGCGGCGTTGACCGCGCTGGCGACGAGCAGCACGGTGCTGCGGTCGCGGCGGAACCGGGCGGCGTTCTTCGCCGGTCTGATGGTGATCTGCGCGTTCGCCGCGACCGGCCCCAACGCCTGGTGGTACGTGTCCGGCTGGGGCGTGCCGTGGTTCGACAAGCCGCCGTCGATCAAGGGGCACGACGCGAGCACGCTGCTGCTGGGCCTCGCCGCCGTCGCCGGCATCGTCGCGTTCGTCGAACACCTGCGGCTGGACGAGAAGAACCCGAAGCTCGTGGAGCTCCCGGACAAGACCGGGATGGAGAAGCGCAGCCGCGCCCTGCGGCTGGGCACCGCCCCGCTGGCGATCATCTGCGCGCTGCTCGTGCTGGGCGAACTGGCGACCTTCGGCAAGGTCATCCAGAAGCAGGCGGGCAGCTACAGCCTCGGCATGGACAACATCAAGCAGCTGGCCGGTTCCAGCTGCGGCCTGTCCGACTACGTGTACGTGGAGACCGATCCGAAGGCGGGCATGCTGCCGGTGTCCGGGCAGCAGCCGGGCTCGCCGGCCCCGGACTTCGAGGTGCCCAAGCGCGCCAAGGACGAGGAGGACGCCCGCCAGTACCTGGGCGCCAAGATGGACGGCTTCCGCCGCCCCGGCCTGCCCGTCGGGGACGGTTCGGACCCGGAGGAGCCGGACTGGCGCCCGCCGTACCAGTTCGGCGACGACACCGCCCCGGTGTGGGGCAGCTACGACGAGGCGGGCACCGGCACCGGAGAGCTGCGCACCCAGTGGTACGACCTGCCGGAGCGCGCGGCGACCGGCGAGGT
Organism: Saccharopolyspora sp. 6M; assembly: GCF_020176775.1. Taxonomy (NCBI): domain Bacteria; kingdom Bacillati; phylum Actinomycetota; class Actinomycetes; order Pseudonocardiales; family Pseudonocardiaceae; genus Saccharopolyspora; species Saccharopolyspora sp. 6M. Next base: position 21,034 of record NZ_JAIUJZ010000051.1, on the reverse strand, counting down.
CCCGGTGGTGCTGAGCCTGGCCGGTTCGGAGTCCGGGGCGAACGCGCTGGTCCTCGAATTCGGCCGGGACACCCCGCAGGGCTTCGAGTTGATGCACCGGCAGTTCGTCGGCCAGGGCCCCGGACCGTCGTGGCGGGACTACCGCTACACCGTCGGTGGGGACGCCGAGGGCGCCACCAAGATGCGGGTCGTCGCGATCGACCAGGCGGTGTCCCCGAACGGCTGGCTGGCGGTGAGCGCACCGCGCGCGCCGCAGCTGTCGAACATGACCGACGTCGTCGGCGACGCCCCCACGTTCGTGGAGTGGACGGCGGCGCTGGTGCACCCGTGCCTGAAGATCTCCGGGATCAGCGGCGGCGTCGCCGAGATGCCGCGGTTCCGGGTGTCGGCGGGTGCCGAGGTCCGCGACATCGGCGCGGGCTGGTCCTCGCCGGACGCGGGCGGTCCGTTCGGCTGGATGAACGTGAGCTCCAGCGTGCGGGAGCTGCCGACCTACATGCGCGGGGACCTGAACCGGGACTGGGGTTCGCTGTACGAGGTGGACCCGTACGAGCCGGACGCGCTGCCCGCGCAGGCGGCGATGGAGGTGCACTCCGAGACGCACTCCGGGCTGTGGTCGCCGGGGCCGCTGACCAAGACGGTCCAGCTGCCGGGCGACGTGCCCAGCTCGGACGACCGCAACGACGTCAAGCAGCTCGGCGGTGACGACGACCAGCAGTGAGGAGCCCGTCCGGAACGGCCCGCGGGTCGTTCCGGCGGCCCCCGAGCGATGACGGCCCGCCCCGCCGATTTCCGGTGGGGCGGGCCGTTCCCGTGTCCGCCGAGGGTGAAAAAGGCCTGGTGGCGCGTCCGCTCAGGGTGAAAGCACCTGTCGCCGGGGCCGGCGCGGTGGTGCGCTGGGGGCATGAGCGAGAAACGACCGGGACTGGTCCTGCACCTGGCTGGCGTGTCCCAGCCCCTGCACATCGCGTTGGACGCGACCGAGGCCGAGACGCTGGACGGGCGCTTGGCGGAACTGATGGGCTCCGGCGGCACGACGCTGCTGACGACGGCGGACGGCGGCAAGTTCGCGGTGAACTTCGCGCACGTCGCCACGGCGCACGTGGAGAGCACGCGTTCGGACAGCAACGCCTACGGGGCGCCGAACCGGCCCGCCGGGTTCAGCCGCTGACGGGCCGGTGCCGGGTCAGTCGCGGAAGACGACCCACTTCAGCATCACGAAGTTGATCAGCGTGCCGAGGCCCTGGGCGATCACCCAGAACAGCCCGAACTGCCACGCCTCGCGCGCCTCGAAGATCCGGCACAGCAGCTCGTTCGAGCCCATGTTCACGAAGAACGTCGTCGTGTAGACGATCGCGAACGCCCCGGCCTTGGCCGTGGAGTTGCCGGTGCTCGCCCCGCTGAAGGTGAACTTCCGGTTGATCAGGTACGACGCCGTGGTGCCGAGGATGAAGGAGATCGACTTCGACAACCAGGTCGGCCAGCCCAGCACGCCCAGCAGCACCGAGTAGGTGCCCGCGTCGATCAGCGCGCAGAACCCGCCGATGGCCACGAAGCGGAAGAGTTGCTGGAACAGCCCGAGCTTCTTGATCTCGGCGTCTGCACCGGATTCGGCCACGGCCACTGGTTCACCCCAAGTGTCGGCAACGAGCGTCGGTACGGCGGGCCCGGAGGCGGACGACCACAAGTCGCCCCGAAAAGTGTAGCGGCGAAGCTCTGCACCGACGGGGACACCTGTGCTAGGCCGCCGCTACCCGCCCGTACCCGGGGTCGGGGCGCGGATAGACTCGGCTGGGTGGGATCGGTACAGCACGAACACGCGACCAGCCAGCGGTTGACCGGCTGGGGGCGCACGGCGCCGACCTCGGCCCAGGTCGTGAGCACCCCGGACGTCGACGTGATCGCGAGAGCGGTCCGCGAAGCCGGTGCGCGCGGCGTCATCGCCCGCGGCCTCGGCCGCAGCTACGGAGACCCGTCGCAGAACGCGGGCGGCACCGTCATCGACATGACCGCGCTGAACCGCGTGCACCAGGTGGACGCGGACGAGGCGACGGTCGTGGTGGACGCCGGTGTCTCGCTGGACGTGCTGATGCGCCGCCTGCTGCCGTACGGCCTGTGGATCCCGGTGCTGCCGGGCACCCGCCAGGTCACCGTCGGCGGCGCCATCGGTTCCGACATCCACGGCAAGAACCACCACTCGCAAGGTTCGTTCGGCAGCCACGTGCTGTCGCTGGACCTGCTCACCGCCGACGGCTCGGTGCGCACCCTGTCGCCGCAGGGCGCCGGTTCCGAGCTGTTCTGGGCGACGGTCGGCGGCATGGGGCTGACCGGGATCATCCTGAAGGCGACCATCCGGCTCAAGCGCGTCGAAACGGCGTACTTCCTGGTCGACAACGTGCAGACGAAGAACCTCGACGAGCTGATCGAGCACTTCACCGACGGCTCCGACGGCAACTACATCTACTCCGTGGCCTGGTTCGACTCGCTGGCGCGTGGCGAGAAGCTGGGCCGCGCCCTGCTGACCAGGGGGAACTCCGCGAAGCTGGAGGACCTGCCGAAGAAGCTGCGCAAGGACCCGTTGAAGTTCAACGCCCCGCAGCTGATGACCGCTCCGCCGATCTTCCCGAACGGGCTGGTGAACAAGTACACGATCACCGCCTTCAACGAGGTCTGGTACCGCAAGGCGCCGACGAAGTTCGGGGCCGTGCAGAACATCACCCAGTTCTTCCACCCGCTCGACCTGGTCGGCGAGTGGAACCGGGTGTACGGGCCGAACGGGTTCCTCCAGTACCAGTTCATGGTGCCGTTCGGCCAGGAGGACATGTTCCGCCGGTCCATCGACAAGATCAGCGCGAGCGGGCACGTGTCGTTCCTGAACGTGCTCAAGACCTTCGGCGAGGGCAACGAGGCCCCGATGTCGTTCCCCGGCGAGGGCTGGACGCTGACCGTCGACATCCCCATCTCGCCGGGCCTGGACCGGCTGTGCCGGGAGCTCGACGAGCTGGTGCTCGACGCGGGCGGGCGGCTCTACCTCGCCAAGGAGTCGCGGACGACGGCGGAGATGATCGAGCGGATGTACCCGCGCATCCACGAGTGGCGCAAGATCCGCGCCTCGGTCGACCCCGAGGGCGTGTTCCATTCCGACCTGTCCCGGAGGTTGAGCCTGTGACCGCAGCGTTGCAGAACCGGAAGCTGATGGGCTGGGCGCGCACCGCGCCGACCCACGCCCACGTGCTGAGCACCCCCGACGTCGACGCGATCGCCCGCGCAGTCCGCGAGGCCGATGAGCGCGGCGTCATCGCCCGCGGCCTGGGCCGCAGCTACGGCGACGTGTCGCAGAACGCGGGCGGCACGGTCATCGACATGACCGCGCTGAACCGCATCCACGACATCGACCCGGACAAGGCCGTGGTCGACGTGGACGCGGGCGTGAGCCTGGACCAGCTGATGAAGGCGGCGCTGCCGCACGGCCTGTGGGTCCCGGTGCTGCCGGGCACCCGCCAGGTCACCATCGGCGGCGCCATCGGCTGCGACATCCACGGCAAGAACCACCACTCGCACGGCAGCTTCGGCAACCACGTGCTGTCGATGGACCTGCTCACCGCCGACGGCGAGGTCCGCACCCTGACCCCGGACGGGGAGGGCTCGGAGCTGTTCTGGGCGACGGTGGGCGGTGTCGGCCTGACCGGCATCGTGCTGCGCGCCAAGGTGAAGATGAAGCGCACCGAGAGCGCGTACTTCATCGTCGACGCCGACCGCACGAAGGACCTGGACGAGACGCTGGAGCTGTTCTCCAACGGCTCGGACATGAACTACGACTACTCGATGGCGTGGTTCGACGCGATCTCCACCGGCCCGAAGCTGGGCCGCTCGGCGTTCTCCCGCGGCTCGCTGGCCAAGCTCGACGAGCTGCCGCCGAAGCTGCGCGCCGACCCGCTGAAGTTCGACGCGCCGCAGCTGCTGACCTTCCCGGACGTGTTCCCGAACGGGCTGGCCAACAAGCTGACGTTCAGCACGCTCAGCGAGGTCTGGTACCGCAAGACGCCGAAGGCGGGCCGCGGCCAGGTGCAGAACCTGACGGCCTTCTACCACCCGCTGGACATGTTCGGCGAGTGGAACCGCGCCTACGGTTCCAAGGGTTTCCTGCAGTACCAGTTCATCCTGCCGTTCGAGCAGCACGAGGCGCTGCGCACGCTGGTGAAGCGCATCGCCGAGTCCGGTCACGTGTCGTTCCTCAACGTCCTCAAGCGGATGGGCGACAGCAGCCGCGCGCCGCTGTCGTTCGCGATGCCGGGCTGGACGATCACCGTCGACTTCCCGATCAAGGACGGCCTGAGCCGGTTCTGCCAGGAACTGGACGAGGTGGTGCTCGGCGCGGGCGGGCGTCTGTACTTCGCGAAGGACTCGCGGACCACGCCCGAGATGATCCAGCAGATGTACCCCCGCCTCGACGAGTGGCGCAAGGTCCGCGCCGCCGTCGACCCGCAAGGAATCTTCCACTCCGATCTGTCCCGAAGGTTGGCCCTGTGATCGACGCCGTTGGAAACCCGCAGTCCCTGTTCATCCTCGGTGGTACGTCCGACATCGCGTTGGCGACCGCGGAGCAGTACGCGAACCAGCGCCCGCTCCGGATCGTGCTGGCCGCGCGCCCCGAGGAGGCCGACCTGGTCGCAGCCGCCGCGGAGCGGCTGCGCAAGACCGGCAGCACGGTCAGCACCATCGAGTTCGAGGCCACCGACCCGGAAACGCACGGCGACGTGGTCGAGAAGGCCTTCGCCGACGGCGACATCGACGTCACCCTGGTCGCCTTCGGCGTGCAGCTCGACAACGAGAAGTGCTGGACCGACCCGGCCGCCGCCCGGCTGACCGCGGAGGTCAACTACGTGGCGCCGATGTCGCTGGGCGTGCACCTGTCGAACAAGCTGCGCAAGCAGGGCCACGGGCACCTGGTGATGATGGCTTCGCCCGCCGGTGAGCGCGCCCGCCGGACGAACTTCGTCTACGGCTCCGCCAAGGGCGGCATCGACCTGTTCTACTCCGGGCTGACCTACGCCCTGGAGGGTTCGGGCGTGAAGGTCACGGTCGTGCGCCCGAACTTCGTGAAGACGAAGCTCACCGCGGGCATGAAGCCGGCCCCGATGGCGCAGACGCCGGAGCAGGTCGGCGCCGCGATCATCGACGCCGTCCGCAAGGGCAAGGAGTCCATCTGGGTTCCGGGGCAGATGCGCTGGGTGATGGTCGTGCTGCGGCACCTGCCGCGGGCGATCTTCCGCAAGCTGTCGTTCTGATCCGGAACGCGTGAGCGAGGGCCGCCGGGCGCACCGGCGGCCCTTTCTCTTGCTCGGGGCGGTTCCAGCGGGGTGAACGGACCGTTCGCCCAACGGGATCGGACGAACGGTCCGCTCACCCGGTACCGGCTCAGCCTCGCGCGGCCGCACACCCCCGCGGGCCGGTGCCGCCGGTCAGCGGGTGCGCAGCGGGAGCTTCCGCACGCCGGTCATGTTCGGGTTGGGCTGGAACTCCGGCGGATCCGAAGGGTCGGTGGCCAGCTTCGGGAACCGGTCCAGCAGCAGGTCCAGCGCGACCTTCCCCTCCAGCCGCGCCAGCGGTGCGCCGAGGCAGAAGTGGATGCCGCGGCCGAAGCCGAGCTGCGGGTTCGGGTGGCGGGTCGGGTCGAAGACGTCCGGGTTCGGGAACTGCCGCGGATCCCGGTTCGCCGCGGCCACCCACACCATCAGCAGCTGGTCGGCCGGGATGCGCTGCCCGCCGAGTTCGGTCTCGGCGGTGGTCACCCGGCCGAGCGTGGCGAACGGGCTGAGGAAGCGCAGCGATTCCTCGATCACCGAGGGCAGCGTGCCGCGATCCGCCCGGGTGCGGGCCTCGTGCTCGGGATGGGCGTCCAGGCAGAGCACGGTGTTGCCGAGCAGCATCGTGGTGGTGATGTGCCCTGCGATGAGCAGCACGTTCGCGAAGTTCACGACTTCCTCGCGCGTGAGCCGCTCCCCGTCCACTTCGGCTTCCACGAGCTTCGTGAGCAGGTCCCCGCGCGGGTGCGCGCGCCGCTCGTCGACGTGGGGGGCCAGGTAGTCGGTGAGGTTGCGGACCTGGGCGAGCACCTCGTCCAGCTCGCGCTGCTGCTCCGGCGTCCGGTCCTTCAGCGACAGCGTCGCGTCGCTGGTGAACATCGCGTCCACCCACTGCTTGAACAGACCGCGGTCGTCGGCGGGCACGCCGAGCAGCTCGGCGATGACGATCACCGGCAGCGGGTAGGCGAGGTCGGCGACCAGTTCCAGCCGGTCGGTGCCGTCGACGGCGTCGAGCAGCTCACCGGTGAGTTCGGCGATGCGCGGTTCGAGCCCGGCGACGACCTTCGGGGTGAAGGCGTGGGTGACGAGCCTGCGCAGCTTGTCGTGCTCCGGCGGATCCATCCGCACCAGGTTGCCGTCGGCGAACTCGTCGCCCTGCGGGAACAACCGGCTGGTGTCGGAGGAGAACGTCACCGGGTCGTTGAGCAGGTGCAAGGTCTCGGAGTGTCCGTAGACGTTCCACAACCCGGTGGACTCGTCGTACTGCACGGGCTCGCCGGGGCGTTCGCCGCGCAGCCAGAACTGCGACGCCGGTGATCCCCAGTCTTCGATCGCGGTCATGATGTCCCCTTCATCGAACGTCGGGTGGAATCCGCCGGGGGGCGTTCGCCGCGTCCAGCGCGTCGAACAGCTCCCGGTAGCCGTTGATCAGTTCGGTGAGCAGCGCGTCGATCCGGTCCGCGACGGCGCGCACCACCGCCGGGTCCGGCTCCGCCGGTGGTTCGAACGCGTGCCGGATGGTGTGCGCGAGGGCGTCGGCCTTCGACTCCCGATCGATGCCGGAGAGGGCGGGCTTGTAGTCGTCGGCGAGGAAGAACCCGAGCGCGGCGGCGTTGAGCGTGTAGGCCAGGTCGGGCAGGTCGTCGCGGAGCAGCCCGGACTCGGCCAGCACCGCGTAGAACCGCTCGTTGGTCCGCTGCATCCACTCCTCGCCGGAGCGGTCCGCACCGGATGGCCGGCGGAGCTCGCCCAGGACTTCGGCGTCTCCGGTGATCAGCGCCAGCGCCAGCGGGCGGCGGAAGGTCACGAGGTAGGCCAGCCGCAGCAACCGGTGCGGGCGCACCTCGTCCGGGTCGTCCCGCAGGCCGCCGCGGAGGTCGTCGACGAGCGCGATCGACTCGCGCAGCAGGAGGCCTTGGAACAGCGCGACCTTCGTCTTCCAGTGCAGGTAGACGGTGCCCTTGCCGACGCCTGCCCGGCGGGCGACGTCGTCGACGGTGACCTTCCGGTACCCGTGGCGCAGCAGCAGTTCGCCCGCGGCGTCGAGGATCCGGTCGGCTCGGGTGGTGTCGCGGGGCACTGGGTTCCTCTCCTGCGCCGGTCCGGGCGGCGCCGTCTCGTGGACTCCGTGACCGGATTCGCTCATCTGGTCACGGAGTCACGCTAGACCCGCCGGGCAGCGGCGGGCAAGCATCGGGACGGACTGCGGAGCGTCACCACAGACTCGCGATCGCCCGGCCGATGTCACCCTTCCGTGCCGGATCGCGGTGACGGGCCTGCCTGGCGGCCGCTCACCGGCGCGCATTCCCCCGCCAGGGGGTCTAGCTTCGGGAGGACCTGAGGACGTCGCCAGAAGGGAGCTGTCATGGGACTCGGCAGCCTCAAGGACAAGCTGTTGAACATGGGCAAGCAGCACAGCGACAAGGTCGAACAGGGCATCGACAAGGGAAGTGATGCGGTCAAGAAGAAGTTCGGCCACGAGCAGCAGATCGATCAGGCCGCCGAGAAGGGCAAGGACTACTTCCGCAACCAGGACTCAGGACCGAAGCAGTAGTCCGCGCTCCGCTGCGCGGCCGAAGCCGAACCGGAGGGACCTGGCGAGGGTGGTCCCGACCGCGCGGTGGCCGGCAGCGCCCCGAGAGGGGTCGTCCCGCACGCGCGGGGACGGCCCCTCTCCTCGCGTCCGGGGCCGTTCGCGCGGGTGCCCCGGGGGCGCGGGTCACGCCCGGACGGCGATCGCCAACCCCTGCCCGACGCCCACCGAGGCCGCCGCGATGCCCAGCCCGCCGCCCCGGTGCCGCAGGTGGCGGCACAGGTCCAGCACGATGCGCGGCATCGACGCCCCCAGCGGGTGCCCGTAGGCGAGGGCGCCGCCGTGCACGTTCACCCGCTCCCGGTCCACGCCGGGCAGGTGCTCCAGCACCGCCAGCACCACCGCGGCGAACGTCTCGTTGATCTCCCACAGATCCACGTCGGCCGCGGTCACCCCGAGCTTGCGCAACAGCGCGCGGATCGCGGGCACCGCGGACAGCGCGAAGTGGTGCGGTTCCGTCCCGGTGCTCGCCGAACCCACCAGCTCGCCCCACGGCCGCACGCCGAGCCGTTCGGCCTGCGCCTCGGTGCCGACGAGCGCGGCCAGCGCCCCGTCCGACAGCGGCGCCGAATTCCCCACGGTGACCGGCCCGCCCGGGGAGAACGCGGGGTCGAGCCTGCCGAGCTTGCGCAGGTCGGTGTCCGGCCGCACCGACTCGTCGCGGCGCACCACCTCCCCGTCGGGTGCGGTCACCGGGAACGCGAACCCGTCGTGCAGGCCCGCGTCCCACGCGGCCGCCGCCCGCCGGTGGGAGCGAAGAGCGCACCCGTCCAGCTGTTCGCGGGTGATGCTGAGGTCCAGCGCGGTCCGCTCCGCGGCGTGCCCGAGCGGCACCGTCCACGCCGAGAGCATCCGCGGGTTCACCAGCCGCCAGCCCGCGGCCGTGGACACCGCCTCCATCCGGTCCGGCATGGCCCGCTCGGCGCGCGGCACCACGAACGGCGCGCGGCTCATGCCTTCCACCCCGCCCGCGACGAGCAGCTCGGCCTCGTCGGCCTTGACGGCCCGCGCCGCCTGCACGAGCGCCTCACCGCCGGAGGCGCACAACCGGTTGACGGTGACGCCCGGGACGGTGGCGGGCAGCCCGGCGAGCAGCGCCGCCATCCGCGCCACGTTGCGGTTCTCCTCGCCGGCGCCGTTGGTGTTGCCGTAGAGCACGTCCTCGATCCGCGCCGGGTCGAGCCGCCCGCTGCCGCCGGGACCGTGCCTGCACAGCAGTTCGGTCAGCGGCAGGGCGGCGAGGTCGTCGACGCGGATCCCGGACAGCGAACCCCGGTAGCGTCCGAACGGGGTGCGGGCGGCGTCGAGGACGTAGGCGCGGGCCATGGCTCCATGCTGGCCGAACCGGCGGCGCCGGTGGAAGGTGCGGGCGGAGTCGCTGTCAGCTCGCTGGGAGTTCCACGGTGGCGGACCCCTCGCCGAGCGCGGTGATGCGTCCGCCGCGCGCGCCGAGCTCCCGCAGCCTGCGCAGGTCCCGGTCGCCGCGCAGCACCACCTCCTGGCTCGTCCGCTCGGGGTCGCTGACCCGCTCCAGTTCGCCGCGCGCCGCGAAGCCCGCGTCGACGGTGGTCTTGAGCGCCCCGGTGGAGGCCAGCGAGCCGCGCGCGGCGCCGAGCCGGCCCAGCGCGTCGTCCACCGCGTCCAGCAGCGCCACCCGGTTGCCCTCGGTCATGGCCCGCACCAGCTCCGGGTCGGAGGCGGCGACGCGGGTGGCGTCCCGGAACGACCCGGCGGCCAGCGACAGCGCGAGCGGCCCGCCGTCCGCGCCGACGGCGGCGAGGACGTTCGCGAACACGTGCGGCAGGTGCGAGATGCGGGCGACGGCGTCGTCGTGCTCGGCGGCGGAGGTGGCGACGACGTGCGCACCGCAGTCCAGCGCCAGTTCGGCGGCGTCCCGCCACGCCTCCAGCGAGGTGCCCTCCTCGACGACGACCGCCCACGGCGCGCCGCGGAACAGCTCGGCGGACCCGGCGGCCCAGCCGGAGGACGCGGTGCCCGCCATCGGGTGACCGCCCGCGTAGCGCGCGCCGGGCAGCAGGCCGCGCACCTCGGCGTCCACCGGGTCCTTGACGCTGACCACATCGGTGAGCCGCGCTTCCGGCGCGTGCCAGGCGACCTCGCGCAGCACGGCGCGCACCGAGGTCAGCGGGGTGGCGACGACGACGAGGGCGTCCTGCTCGGCGGCGCGGCGCAACGCCTCCTCGGTGCTGTCCACCTGGTAGCCGTCGCCGCGGGCCCCGGCGGCGTCGTCGGCTCCCGCGGTGGCACCCCAGGCGGGGCGTCCGGCGGCGGTGGCGGCGCGCAGCACCGAGCCACCGATCAATCCCAGTCCGATCACGCACACGGCACGCATGGACCCATCCTGCCCGACCCCGGGGCGGGGCAGCGCCACCCGGTCGTGCGGTTGTGCACCCCCGTTCGCGGTGCCGAAGGTCACGAGCGCGCAATAGTGCTTTCGGGTGGCACCCGCACGCTCTACCGTGGTCCGCATGACAGGGCAGGAGCCGGAGGCGGGCTTCGCCGTGGCCGTGGTTCGCGAGGACGGCCGGTGGCGGTGCAGTGCGTTGGAGGGCTCGGTGTTGGGCGGGCTCGACGACACGATCACCGCGTTGCGGGCCTTGCGCTCGACCGGCGCGGTGTTCGGCATGTGCAACGTGGACGACGAGTTCTTCGTGCTGATCCGCCCGATCCCCGGTGGCGTCGACCTGCTGCTGTCGGACGCGGCGGCCGCCCTGGACTACGACATCGCCGCGGACGTGCTGGACCTGCTGCGTGCGGACGCCCCCGACGAGGACGACGACGAGGTGTGGCCGGAGGGCAACCTGTCGATCCTGTCCGACATCGGACTCCCGGAGGGCGAACTCCTCGTGATCATCGAGGAGGTCGACCTGTACCCGGACGAGCAGCTGGAGATGATCGCGCAGCGCTGCGGTTTCGGGGAGCAGTTCGCCGGCGTGCTGGAGAAGCTGGACCAGTGATGCCCCGCGACACCGAGCTGGTGCGCGCCGCGCTGGAGGTCGCCCCCGGTGCGCTGGCCACCGGCGACGTGCCGATCGGCGCCGTGGTCGCCGCCCCCGACGGCCGCGTCCTGGCCCGCGCCCACAACCGCCGCGAAGACCTCGCCGACCCGACCGCGCACGCCGAGGTGCTGGCGCTGCGCGCCGCCGCCGCGGAGTGGGGCGACGGCTGGCGGCTCGCCGACTGCACGCTCGCCGTGACCGTGGAGCCGTGCACGATGTGCGCGGGCGCGCTGGTCCTGTCCCGGGTGTCCCGGCTGGTGTTCGGCGTGTGGGAACCGCGCACCGGCGCCGTCGGCTCGCTGTGGGACGTGGTGCGGGACCGCCGCAGCAACCACCGCCCGGAAGTGGTGGGCGGCGTGCTGGCCGCCGAGTGCGCGCGGCTGCTGGAAGGATTCTTCGACCAGCACCGGTGATCTGCGCCACGTGCGCGTGATGCCGGATCATGAGGGGTACTCCCACGCGTGAACCGAATGCTGCGGAAGGAGTCATCATGGGCGTGTTCGACAAGGCCAAGCACCAGGCTCAGCAGTGGACCGGCAAGGCCAAGGAGGCGGCCGGGAACGCCACCGGCAACGACGAGCTGAAGAACGCCGGCAAGCGCGACCAGGTCGAAGGCCAGGTCAAGGAGACCGGCCAGGACGTCAAGGACAAGGCCGCCGGCGCCGTGCAGGACGTCCAGGACAAGTTCAAGGGCTCCGGCGAGAGCGAGTCCAGCGGTTCCTGATCTTCGACCCCCGCCTGAGGCGCCGAACGAGCGTGCAGTAGCCTAGTCGGCGGTAGCGTGTCCGAGCGGCCGAAGGAGCGCGCCTCGAAAGCGCGTGAGGTGAGAGCCTCCGTGGGTTCGAATCCCACCGCTACCGCCAGCGAAGAGCCGGTCCCCACAGGGGACCGGCTCTTCGGCGTTCGGGGCCCGGTTCTCCGGGGGCGCCGCGCACGGGGAGCTGGCTCGGCTCCCGGCACCGTCTCGTCGGGGGCAACCTCCTGACCGGGCCGTGCACCGCGATCCCGGGTCGACCCGGAGCGGACGACAGTGCCACCGGCGTCGAGTTCCTCGTGGTCCGCGACGACCGGGTCGTGGATCCTCGTACCCGGCGAACCGGCCGTTCCACCGCTGAACCTCCGCGCGACGCCCCGCCGGGTCAGCTGGTCGGGGGGTGCGGGTGGTTCTCGACGTTCATCGGTTCGATCAGGCCGGAGTCCTCCTCGCCCGCGAAGTCCTCCCAGTCCATGTTGGCGAGGGACAGGTTGATCTCCATCTCGACGAGGGCGCCGGTGGTGGCGCGGCGGGTCTCGCCGAAGCCGTCCTCGTCGAGGCTGACCACCAGCACGTCGTGCTCGGGCGCGGTCATGGTGTGCGCGTCGGCGACGACGAGCAGCGGCCAGTCCGCGTCCGCCGGGACGAGGGCGGTCAGCTGCGCCGCGGAGAGTCCGGCGTAGCGGCGGTCGTCGACCAGGACCACGTTCGCCGACCAGGGTTCGTCGTCCGGTTCGCCTTCGAAGTAGTCGGCGGTGGTGCGGGCCGCGGTCGCCGCCCACGCCGCGTCGTCGGAGAAGTCGGTGCGCACCACGGGCACCTCTTCGGTGCCGGGCAGCTCGGGGACGTTCGCGGGGCGCGTCGGCCGCGCGGGACGGGCGCGCTTCGCCGGGACCGCCGGGGCGAGCGGCTTCGGGCGGTGCGCCCACAGGATCTCGTCGTGCGCGTCGACGAGGGCGAGGAACCCGTCGTCGGTCACCAGCAGCGCTTCCGCGCGCACGTCCGGCGCCGGACCGATGATGCCGGGCAGCGCGTAGCCGTCCGGCCGGACGGTGCGCGGCTCGCCGTCCTCGGTGAGCGCGAACCCGTCGCCCCGCCGGATCGGCTCGTGCCACAGCACCGGACCGTCCACCCGGCACAGGAAGCACGCGTCCTCCTCGCCGACGACGAACTGGTACTCCCCGTTCGCGGAGGTCAGCGAGGCGTTCCGCAGCGTCTGCCCGCGCCGCACCCGGTGGCCGTCGGCGGGGGAGTTCCAGCCGTCCCAGCGCTTCGGCGCGCGCGGCGATTCCCACAGCACGTGACCCTGCTCGTTCTTCAGCGCGATCTTGCCCCAGTCGTGGACCACCAGGGACTCGACCGGTTCGCGTTGGGGGCCGGTGGACCAGAGCCGCTCGCCGGTGTGCGCGTAGACCACGAGGTCGCCGTCCTCTTCCAGAGCGAGGCGGCCGGGGCGGCCGAACGCCGGATCCGGATCGGACACCAGGGGCGAGTCGAGCACCCCCCGCTGGTAGTTCGTGCCGGTGGCCCACACCGCGACCGAGTCGGCGTTCCGGTAGAGGACGACGTTGCCGTCGTGCTGGTGCACCAGGCCGTACTCGCCGGAGGGGCAGCTCACCGCGCGGCGGCTCAGGTGCTCGCCCGGCCGCAGCACGAGCGCATGTCCGTATCCAGGTATCACGCCGCGGGACACTAGATCAACGCACCGACAGGCCGGCGGCTATTCGAGCCGAGCGTGGATCTCGGGTAGCAGGCTCGCACCGAACGCCTGCTTCAACCGCGCTTTCGCCTTGTCCAGCAGCAGTTCCTGGAGCGGGTCCAGGCAGTGCCGCACGACCGCCGGATGGCGGGGCGGGGACTTGCACAGCACGACCGCGAGCGTCCGCAGCGCGGGCAGCAGTGCGGCGGCCTGCTCGATCCCGGTGAGGCCGAGCGCTTCGGTGAGGCGGGTCCAGAGCTGCTTCGTGCACGCGGAGACGACCTCGGCGGGGATCTTGCGGCGGCCTGCGTTGACCACCTCGTCGAGCTGCTTTCCCACCACCTGGGGAATCGCGTCCCAGGCGCGCTTCGCCTCCTCGATCACCACGACCAGCTGCACGAGCAGTTCGCACCAGAAGTGCTCCGCCATCGCCGCGCGGGTTCCGGTGCCCAGCGGGCCGAAGTCCCGCTCGACCTGGTCGAGGACCTGGCCGAGCAGCTCGCCCACCGCTTCGACCCGGTCCACATCGGTGCGGGCGGTGGCGAGCCTCCGGTCGGTGTCCGCCCGTTCCCGGGCCGCGGTGTCGGCTTCCTCGTCGGACGTCGGAGGTGGCGGAGATTCCTGCCGTCCTGCACCGGACCCGGTGGCTCCGTCGTCGGACGTCGAATCCGGTGGGGGACTCTGGTGCTCCGCACGGGACTCGGCGGTCCGGTGCACCGCGCGGAGCGCCCGGAGCACGTGTTCGCGCGCGGTGTCCACCGCGGCGCGCTTGTGCCCGATCGTCGAGCGGGAGCGGTTCTCGCTCCCGGAAGCCTTGCGCTCGGCCGCCTCCCACCTGCGGTCGGCTCGTTCCCGGAAGTCGTCGAGGGCGTCGGGGGCCGGGTCGCGGATCAGCGAGACGGCGCCGGGCCACCCGTGCAGGGTGTTGGCGCACCGGCACTTGCAGGTGTCGCCGCCGGCACGTTCGCAGTGGGACGGATGCGTCAATGCTCCTCCAGGGCGCGGAGAAAGAGCCGCCGCCAACGGATGCTTCCGGGCCGCGCGGCCCCGCCCTACCGCTGGTCCAGCGAAACTCGCTGCGTCGCGGCGCAGGTCGCGGGCTTGCTCGTTCGGGGCATCCGAGGCGCTCGGACGGCGGGTGGGTGCTGACCCGGCGCACCGGTGCTCGCCGCCGAACGGGGAACGCGGGGTCCGGCGCGCTGCTCCGTTCCGGCGTCGGGCGGGGCGTCGACGTCGAGTGCGCCGGTGCCGCGGTGCGCCCCGAATCCTGGTGAATGCCCGGGTTCCGGACGGGGATGCTGCTGGGTGGGTCGGTGCAGGCGTCGGCGGCTGGAGGAGCGCGGAACATGTGCGGAATCGCGGGACTGGTGTCGTTCGAGGACGACGTGAACCGGCGGCGGGACGTCGTGGCGGCGATGACGGAGACGATGGCCTGCCGCGGCCCGGACGCGGCGGGGGTGTGGCTGGACCGGCACGTCGCGCTCGGCCACCGCAGGCTCGCCGTGATCGACATCGAGGGCGGGGCGCAGCCGATGCGCGCGGACACCCCGGACGGTCCGGTGGTGCTGACCTACAGCGGCGAGACCTACAACTTCCCGGAGCTGCGCGAGGAACTGCGCGGTCGCGGCCACCGGTTCGGCACCTCCAGCGACACCGAGGTGGTGCTGCGGGCCTACCTGGAGTGGGGCGAGGAACTCGTCGACCGGCTCAACGGCATGTACGCGTTCGCGATCTGGGACGGCCGCGCCGAGAAGCTCGTCATGGTGCGCGACCGGATGGGCATCAAACCGTTCTACTTCCAGCGCACCCGGGACGGCGTGCTGTTCGGTTCGGAGCCGAAGGCGATCCTGGCGCACCCGGACGTGCGGCCGGTGATCGCGGCGGACGGGGTGAACGAGCTGCTCGGCGGGATCAAGACGCCGGGGCACGCGATCTGGGCGGACATGCGCGAGGTGGTGCCGGGCACGCTGGTCGTGGTGGACCGGGACGGGCTGCGCGAACGCACCTACTGGACGTTGCGCACCGCCGAGCACACCGACGACCTCGACACGACGATCGCCACGATCCGGGAGCTGCTGGACGACTCGGTGCGGCGGCAGCTGACCGCGGACGTGCCGCTGGGCGTGCTGCTGTCCGGCGGCCTCGATTCGAGCGCGCTGACCGCGCTGTCGGCCGGCCAGCTGGCGGCGCGGGACGAGCGGGTGCGCAGCTACTCGGTGGATTTCGTGGGCCTGGCGGAGAACTTCCGCCCGGATGACATGCGGGCGACGCCGGATTCGCCGTTCGTGCACGACGTGGCGCGGCACGTCGGATCGGTGCACCGGGACATCGTGCTCTCCGACGCGGCCCTGGCCGATCCGGCGACGCGGCGGACGGTGCTGGCGGCGAAGGACTTCTCGGTGGGTGCCGCCGATGTGGACACCTCGCTGTACCTGCTGTTCCAGGCGATCCGGGAGCACTGCACGGTCGCGCTGTCCGGGGAGACCGCGGACGAGCTCTTCGGCGGCTACCCGTGGTTCCACGACCCGGTGGCGCAGCAGGCCGAGATCTTCCCGTGGATGGTGCCGGTGTTCGCCGCCGGTGAGATGTCCGCGGACGAAGGCGGGCCCGCCGTGTCGGAGTTCTTCGACCCGGACCTGGACGCCCGGATCGACCTGATGACCTACCTGAAGGACCGCTACCGCGACGCGGCCGCCGAAGTGGAACCGCTGCCCGGCGAAGATCCGCACGAAGCGCGGATGCGGGTGATGAGCCACGTGCACCTGACCCGCTTCCTGCGGGCGCTGCTGGACCGCAAGGACCGGATCAGCATGGCCGTCGGCCTGGAGGTGCGCGTCCCGTTCTGCGACCACCGGCTGGTCGAGTACGTGTTCAACGCGCCGTGGGCGATGAAGAGCTTCGACGGCCGGGAGAAGAGCCTCCTGCGCGCCGCCACCCGCGACGTGCTGCCGGAATCGGTGCTGCAACGGGTGAAGAGCCCGTACCCGTCCACCCAGGACCCGGGCTACGCGGGGAAGTTGCAGGCGATGGGCCGCGAGGTGCTGGCGGACCCGGACCACCCGATGTTCCAGGTCATCTACCGCAAGTGGTTCGACGCCACGGTGAGCACGCCGCCCGCGGAACTCCCCGGCTACGAACGGGAGAAGCTGGACCGGGCCCTCGACATCGCGGCTTGGCTGGAGCAGCACCGCCCGGAGATCCGGGTCTGAAAACCGTGTCGTCCCCTGCTGCTCGGGGATGGGGTGGCGGAACCTCAGCGTCCTCCTCGCTGCGGGATCGTTTTCACCGGTGGCTCCGCCACAGGAGAAAACGCTGTCCTCGCGAGGAGAACGCTGAGAACCCGCTGCGGTGCGAGGTGCTCAGGTGGTCGGCGGCTCAGCGGCTTCGCCGCTGACGGGAAACGGCGCGAGGTCCGCGGTCTCGATCGACGAGGTTTCGCCCGGCGTACGGGTGAAATCGGTTCGGGCGTCACCTGGGCGCGGTAGCGTCGGGCGCCGCTGTGATCGTTCGAGCGCTGGGGGTTCGGAGTGGGATCGTCGAAGGTGCTGGCCGGGGCGCTGGCCGCGTGCGGGGTGCTGATGGTGTTGCCGGGTTCGGCGGCGGCAGCCGAGGTGCGCATCCACGACGTGCAGGGCGCGGGCCGCGTCTCGCCTCTGCTGGGGCAGCGGGTGAGCGGTGTGCCGGGCGTGGTCACCGGCGTCCGGACCGAGGGCACCGCACCGGGTTTCTGGTTCCAGGACCCGGAACCTGACGGCGATCCGCGCACCAGCGAAGGCCTGTTCGTCTACACCCCGGACGCGCCGCCGCGGGTCGCGGTGGGCGACGTGGTGGCGGTGTCCGGCACGGTCGCCGAGTACTACGCGGTCGGCGACGGCGAGCAGCCGGAGACCACGCCGAACCAGTCGGTGACCGAGCTGTCCGGCGCCACCTGGGAGATCACCGGCGCGGCACCGGTCCCGGCGGCGGAGCCGATCGCCCCGGAATCGGTACCGGCGGCGTACGCCCCGGACGGCGAGCTGGACGCGCTGCCGCTCGACCCGGCCCGGTTCGCGCTGGACTACTACGAGTCCCGCGAGCACATGAACGTCTCCGTCGCCGACGCGCGCGTGGTGGGCCCGACCGACTCGTACGGCGCGCTGACCGTCACCTCGAAGCCCGCGCAGCAGGCCGGCGAGCGCGGCACCACCACCTACACCGGCTACGACGAGCCGAACTCGGGCCGGTTGAAGGTGGAGCCGGTGGGCCTGCCGGTCCCGGCGGCGAACGTCGGCGACGAGCTGACCGGGCGCACCGAGGGGCCGCTGGACTACAGCCGGTTCGGCGGCTACCTGCTGGCGGCGACGGCGCTCGGCGAGCACCGGCCGGTGGGCGTCGAACCGGAGGTCACCCGCGCGCAGGATCCGGACGAACTGGCCGTCGCCACCTACAACGTGGAGAACCTGGCGGGCACCGACGAGCAGTCGAAGCTCGACCGGCTGGCCCGCGGCGTCGCGGTGAACCTGGCGGCCCCGGACGTGATCGCCCTCGAAGAGGTGCAGGACGACACCGGCGCCACCGACGACGGGGTGGTCGCCGCCGACGGCACGCTGCGCCGCCTGGTGGACGCCATCGCCGCCGCGGGCGGCCCGCGCTACGAGTGGCGGCAGATCGACCCGGTGGACGGCGCCGACGGCGGGCAGCCGGGCGGCAACATCCGGGTGGCGTTCCTGTTCGACCCGGCCCGGGTGTCCTTCGTGGACCGTCCCGGCGGGGACGCGGTCACGCCGGTCCGCGCGGTGCCCGCGGGGGACCGCGCCGAGCTGAGCGCCTCCCCGGGCCGCATCGCGCCCGCCGACCCGGCATGGGAGGCGAGCCGGAAGCCGCTGGTCGGCGAGTTCTCGTTCCGCGGCGAGCAGGTGTTCGTCGTCACGAACCACTTCACCTCGAAGGGCGGCGACCAGCCGATGCACGGCCGGTTCCAGCCGCCCGCGCGGGAGTCGGAGCGGCAGCGGGTCGAGCAGGCCCGGCTGGTGCGCGGTCTCGTCGCGGACCTCACGGCGATCGACCCGGGCGCGAAGGTCGTCGTCACCGGCGACCTCAACGACTTCGGCTTCTCCCCGGCGGTGTCCGCGCTGACCGAGGGCGGGCTGCTGAGCTCCGCCGCCGACGCGCTGCCGCCGGTCGAGCGGTACAGCTACGTGTACGAGGGCAACGCCCAGGCGCTCGACCACGTGCTCACCACCCCGGGCGTCGGGCGGGTGGACTACGACGTGGTGCACGTGAACGCCGAGTTCGCCGACCAGACCAGCGACCACGACCCCCAACTCGCACGCCTTCGGCCTTGATGGCCTTCCCGGTCCCGTTGCTCGGGAGTGGGGTGGCGGAACCTCAGCGTGATTCTCGCTGCGGGATCTTTTTCCCAAGTGGCTCCGCCACGAGGGAAAAAGCTGTCCTCGCGAGAATCCCGCTGAGAACCCGCGGGTGGTCCGGTTGGTCAGGTGGTTTCTGCTCATCGGCTTCGCCGCTGACAGGAAGGACGATCTTGGTCAGGGGTGCTCGGCTGCGTCGAGGGCTGGGGTGAGGGGGGCCAGGGCTGCGCGGAGCTGGTCGGGTAGTGGGCCGGTGGGGACGACCAGGCCGTCGGCGCTCCCGGCCGGCTGGAGCCAGGTCTCCAGGGCGATGCGGACCGCCGCGGCGACGCTCGCCGCGAGCACTCGGGCGGCGGTCGCCTCGGTGCCGGGCGCGCGGTCGGCGATGGCCGCCGCGAGCGGCCCTTCGATGCCGGCGGTGGTGTCGAGGAACGCGTCGCGCAGCGCGGGCCGGGTGGTGATCAGCAGCAGCGCCTCGGGGTCGTGCTCGCCGGTGCCGGTGAGCTGCTCGACCACCGCGTCGGTGACGGCGTCGGCCAGGTGCACCTCGGCGGGCCGGGCCGCGACCGCGGCGGCGATCCGCGACTCCCGGTCCGCGGTCACGGCGGAGACGATCGCCTGCTCGCGGCTGGCGAAGTAGTTGTTGTAGGTGCGCGGCGAGACCCCGGCCGCCTCGGCGATGTCCTCGACCCGCACCTGGTCCGGCCCGCGCTCGACCGCCAGGCGCAGCGCCGCCGCGCGCAGTGCTTCGCGCGTGGCCTGCTTCTTCCGCTCCCGCAACCCCGGTGCCGTCGTCACGGCGCCAGCGTCCCACGGCCAGGTGCGTGCACGCAAACTTGCGTGCGCGCACTTTTGCTGTCACGCTCGTCCGCCGGAAGACCGACGGAGGGGATCGCGCCATGCGAGCAAGGGGAATGACCTACGACACCGGGTTCGTCGTGCACGGCCGGACGTCCCGCGAGCACTTCGACCCCGCGGTGGTCCGGCGCGAGCTCGCCATCATCCGCGACGACCTGCACTGCAACGCCGTCCAGATCATCGGCGGCGACCCGCGGCGCATCGAGCTGGCCGCCGGTGCCGCCGCCGACCTCGGCCTGGAGGTCTGGTTCTCGCCCTACCCGCTCGAACTGGAACCGGAGCAGATCCTCGCGCTGTTCCGCGACTGCGCCGTGCGGGCGGAACGGCTCCGGCGGCGAGGAGCCGAGGTCGTGTTCGTCGCGGGGGTCGAGCTGAGCGTGATGAACCGCGGGTTCCTGCCCGGCGACACCCCCGAGGAGCGGGTCGAGCAGCTGGTGGGCCGGCCTGAGCAGCGGGCCGCGGCGCTGCGCGAGCTCGGCGGGCGCGTCAACGCGTTCCTGCGCGACGCCGCGGCCGCGGTCCGCGAGTACTTCGGGGGCGGGCTCACCTACGCCGCCATCCAGTTCGAGCAGGTCGACTGGGCCCCCTTCGACTTCGCGACGTTCGAGCTGATCCGCTCCGCCGAGGTCGCCGACGGGTTCCGCGAAGCGGTGCGCGAGCTGGCCCGCGGTCCGAAGCCGCTCGCCATCACCGGGTTCGGGACCGCGGCCTACCGGGGCGCGGGAGACCGCGGGGGACGGGTGCTGGAGGTGGTCGAGCACGATCCGCGGACCCGGGTTCCGGTGCGGTTGACCGGTTCCTACGAGCGCGACGAGGCCGGTCAGGCCGCCTACCTGGACGAGCTGCTGGAGATCTTCGAAGCGGAGGGCGTGGACGGCGCGTTCGTGTTCCTGTTCGCCCTGCCCGGCTACCCGCACCGCCCGGACGGCGACCCGAGGGACGACTTGGACCGGGCCGGCCTGGGGATCGTCAAGATCCTCGAAGGGCGGCGGGGGACGACCTATCCCGACCTGGAGTGGGAACCGAAGGCCGCCTTCTCGGCGGTGGCGCGGCGGTACCGGGCCGCCGCGGCGGGGGCCGCAACCGCGTGATCATCGCGAATCGGGCCGGAGATCGTCGCACCGGTCGGGCCGAGAACTTCCGGTAGGCACTTCTGGGTGTCACTCAAGGTGAGTACGCTGTGGGCACTGGGTGACGAAGGGGGGAGTCATGGGACAACCGCAGCGGGACGCGTCCAAGGGTGAAGTGCAGGAGCTGGGCGACTCCGCCTAGCAGCCCGGCGGAGCGGTTCGAGTCCTCGCGGGGCGATCGGCCCCGACGGGGTTCTCCGGGAACCCGGGAAAGCAGAAGGGGGGGGGGCGGCGGGGGGGGGGGGGGCGGGCCGGGGGGGGGGGGGGGGGGGGGGGGGGCCGCGGGGGGGGTGTTACAACACCAAAACAGCCAAGTCGCGGGGGGG
>NZ_JAIUJZ010000050.1:0-28123 GCF_020176775.1 Saccharopolyspora sp. 6M | reverse complement strand
CGGGGGCGGGGCGCCGGCGCGCGCGGCGCCCCCCCCGCCCCCCCGGGCCCCCCCCCCCCCGCCCCCCCCCCCCCCCCCCCCCCCCCCCCCCCCCCCCCCCCTTCCGGCTGGCGGAGGATACGGGATTCGAACCCGTGAGGGCTATTAACCCAACACGATTTCCAATCGTGCGCCTTAGGCCGCTCGGCCAATCCTCCACGCGGAAGTGTACGGGAGGACGATGATCACTCCGCGCCGGGGTCCCCTCCGCGCCGACCGGTCCGGCACCCCCGAATGGCCCAGGTGAACGGCCTGCCGGACCGGCGGATCGGGCGAACGGGCGGTTCACCCGAGCGGCGCGGCCGGTGCGCTGCGGCGATCAGAGGGCGCGGAGGACCCGGGCGCGGTCCTGGCGGACGCGCCGCGCCACGTCGGAATCCGGGACGGCGCTCTCGAACGCGTGCGGGCAGCCCGGCCGGACGTGCAGCTCGACCGGGACTCCGGCCAACGACAGCCTGCGCGCGTATTCGACGTCCTCGTCCCGGAAGATGTCCAGGTCCCCGACCTCCACGTACGCCGGGGGAAGCCCCCGCAGGTCGGTGGCGCGGGCGGGTGCCGCGGTCGCCGGCACGTCCGGGCCGCCCGCGAGCTCGCCGAGCAGCGCGCCCCACCCGGTGGCGTTCCGCTCGTAGGACCAGGTCGCCAGCGCCACCAGCTCCGGATCGGGTTCGGTGGTGCGGTCGTCGAGCATCGGGTAGATCAGGATCTGCCGGGCGAGTCGCGTGCCGCGCTCCCGCGCCAGCAGCGCGGCCCCGGCGGCGAGGCCACCGCCCGCGCTCTCACCCATGATCGCGATGCGCGCCGGGTCCACGCCGAGCTCGGCGGCGTGCTCGTGCAGCCAGGCGAGGCTGGTCCAGGCGTCTTCGACGGGCGCGGGGTGCGGATGTTCCGGCGCGCACCGGTAGTCCACGACCAGCACCGGCACCCCGGTGGCCGCGACGAGCCCGGCCGCGTTCGGCAGGCACGGCCGCGCGTCGCCGAAGACCATGCCGCCGCCGTGCAGCCACACCACCGCCGAGCCGGGGCGCTCGTCGCCCGCGGTGAGCCACCAGAGCCCGATCTCCGCGCCGTCGAAGCCGATCGCGGTGCGTTCGGTGCTGCGGACCCCGGCCGGGAGTTCGGTGGGCGCGGCGGCCAGCGCGGTCTCGATGCTGCGCCGGATGGCGAGCGCGTCCCCGGGCGCCTCGGGGGCGGGGCGGCTCGCGAAGTACGCGTCCAGCAGCGGTTTCAGCTCGGGGTCCACTTCGAGCGGCATGGTTCCTCCGTCCGTCGGCTGGGTTGGACCCTAGCCACGGATCACCGGGGTGCGGTCGGATTCCGCTCGCAGCGCACCGATCAGCCGCCGGGATGCATCAGCTCCCACACGTGCCCGTCGGGGTCGCGGAAGCTGCCGCCGTACATCGGCCCCATCTCGGAGCTCGGCTTCCACGCCTCGCCACCGGCCGCGATGGCCTTCGCGACGAGGGCGTCGACCTCCTCGCGGGTGTCGACGGTGATGCAGTTGAGGACTTCGGTGTCGGCCGGGTCGGCGAGGTCGCCGTTGATGAAGTCCCGGAACCGGTCGTGCTCCAGCAGCATCGCGAAGATGTTCCGCTCCAGCACGAGGCAGGCGGTCCTCTCGTCGGAGTACTCGTCGTCGAACTCGAACCCGAGCTCGGTGAAGAACGCCCGCGACTTCCGGACGTCCTCGACCGGCAGGTTCACGAAGATCATGCGCATGGTCGGCTCCTCGGGTCGGTGTGCTCGTCCCGTTGAGCGCGTTGACCACCCGCCCCGTTACCGCCCGAACCGCCCGCCCTTGACGGCACCGAGGAAGTCGTCGAACGCGCCGTGCTCGAACGCGAGGATCGGGCTATCGGCGCCGAGCTTGGAGTCCCGGATGCCGGTGCCCGCGGCGACGGTGGCGACTTCGACGCAGATGCCGCCGTTTCCGGTGCTGTAGCTGGACTTCCGCCACCGAGCAGGTCCGAAGTCGCCGTGCTCCACGTCGTCGCTCCTGGGTTCGTGCTCGGATGTGCGAACGTGCGACACCCGGTCGGCTAAGCGCAGAACTTCTCGCCCCTGACGGCGCCGAGGAACTCCGCGAACGCGCCGCGCCCGAACGCGAGGATCGGGCTCGCAGCGCCGAGCTTGGGATCCCGGACACCGGTGCCCGCGGCGACGGTGGCGACTTCGACGCAGTTGTGGTTTCCACTGCTGTAGCTGGACTTCCGCCAGGTGCCCGGTGCGAGGTCGTGTGTCGGCATGTCGATGTTCATGCTCGTGTGTACCGGAGTTCGAGCTGTGCGGCCTAGCTCCGGACGGGGGTCACCCGAACCGCGCGTCCTTGACCGCGGTGAGGAATTCCGCGAACGCGTCGTGGCCGAACGCGAGGATCGGGCTATCGGCGCCGAGCTTGGAGTCCCGGATGCCGGTGCCCGCGGCGACGGTGGCGACTTCGACGCAGACACCGCCGCTGCCGTTGCTGTAGCTGGACTTCCGCCAGGCGACGTTGGAGAAATCAAGGTCGATCATGCGGCTCCTTGGTCAGTCGCTGAAGCTGCGCGCGATGCTGCCCATCAGAGTGATGGACTGTTTCTGATCGAGTGCGGCTGCCTGCAATGCCTCGAAGGTCATGATATAAGCCACGACTTCATCGGAATCCTCCACGTAGAAGCCCTTTGTCAGGCTGTCCAGGTAGACGACCTCGCTGAAGTGCTTCTCCGCGAAGCCGAGCATCGTGAACGACGATCCCATCGACGGATAGGCGCCGATGCCTGCTGGGACCACCTGGATCGTCACGTTCTCCTGCTCGCTCAGGGCAAGGAGGTGATCGATCTGTCCACGTGCGGTGGCGGCTCCTCCAACTCCCTGGCGCAACGCGGGTTCCCAGATGACCACCTCCGTTCGCAGTGGTGCCGATCCGGTCAGGCGTTCTTGGCGCTTCGCGCGAACTGCGGCTCGCCGCTCTGTCATCGTGTCGTCCACACTCGGTAGGAACGTGGTGCTCAGGGCTTTCGCGTAGTCCTCGGTCTGGAGGATGCCCGGCACCAGATCGGCGATGAAGGCGCGTTCGGTGGTGGCTTCGGATTCGAGCTCGATGAAGTCCTGCGCGGCGCTGAACAGCACGTCCGTGCCGTAGTCGTGCCACCAGCCCGTTTCCTTGGCGTTCAAGGTGGCTTGGAACAGGGCGTTGCGCTCGTCTTCCGGGACGTCGTAGACGAGACCCAGTGCGATGACGTCGACGCCCTGGATGGGCTGCGCGGCGTTCTCGATCTTGCTGATCTTGGCCGGTGACCACTTCAGCAGCTTCGCCGCTTCAGCGTTCTTGTGGCCTGCTCGCGTGCGCCACTTCCGGAGTTCGCGGCCGATTCGGCGCAGCCGCACGTTCGCCTTGAACTCGTCGGGCATCGACTGCCTCCTCGTGGCGTGCCTGCGTCGATCATCGGTCGAAACCCTACGAGGCCAGGAGGGATCGTCTCTGGGGCAGTCGAACGGGTGACGTACGAAAGCTTTCGTGTGAGAAACGTTGACTACGCTGACTCCCGTCTTCGACCCTCGTGATCAGCAGTCGCGAAGTCGTGGACGAGGAGGCGGCCGATGAACGTCATGGAGGCTCGGTTCGGCTCGCACCTGGGGGTGATCGCGGCGACCGTGCGCGCCGGGTTCCGGTTCCGGTACCTGCCGTCGCTCGCGGAGATCGACGCCGTGCAGGGCTTCCGGGTCCGCGCGGGTGCGATGGACGTCTACCTGGTCCGCGCCGAGCAGGGCGCGTTGGCCGCCCGCTTCCGGGTGGACGACCTCGAAGATCCGGTGCCGCACGCGATCTGGCACCGGCGGGGGAGCGTCGCCGGCGTCGTCGCCGAACTGCTCGCGCTGCCCGCGCACGGCGCCCCCGGTGCGCCGATGACCCCGCTGCGCTGCCGCGAAGTCGGCTGGATCTTCGGCCTGCGGTCGTGAGGCCGAAGCCGTTCCTGCCCATGACCTGGTGCTACGAACCGGTGGGCGGTGGCCACACGTTCCGCTGGGGGCGCGGCTCCGGGGTGATCACGGTGCACCGCGGGGACGTGCGCGGCTCGCACGGTGACGAGGCGCTGGTGGACACCGTGCGGGTAGGCCGCGACTGGGTCGACGACCGCGACCTGCGCGTCGAGGCGCGGCGGTGGCTCCGCGCCGAGCAGCAGCGGCTGCGCAGAGCCGCTGCGCAGCCGACTGAGCAGGACCGCTGAGCAGAGTGACTGAGCAGAACCGCTGAGCAGGACCGATGGGAACGGCCGCCGAGTGGGGCTGCCGAGCGGGCCACCGAGCAGGCGCGAGCGGAACAACTGAGCAGAACAGCCGAGCAGGACCGATGGGAACGGCCGCCGACAACGGCCGCTGAAAAGCGAAGAGCCGCCCCCTCGCGGGAGCGGCCGATGAGCAGGCCCGGCGTGACCTACCCCGACAGCGCCGGGCCGTCCGGGCCGGTCGGTGCGAGGCCCCCGCACCGACCGGTCTCCGGCCTCAGGACTGGATGTTCAGGCAGGCGGCACGGCCACCCGCGGTGCCGGCCTGGCCCGCGCCGGTGTTCGTGTTCGACTCCTCGTGCACCACGATCGACTTCGGGGCGCGCTCGCCGGTGATCCCGAACGGGACCGTCGCCGTGGAGCTGCCCGCGCCCTGCGCGTCCGTCTGCAGGTCCAGCCAGATCTCGTTCTGCGGGTTCGCGTACGCCGGGTCCGAGGACGGGTTGCCCGGTCCGGCCGCCGGATCCTGCTGGTTCTGGAAGTGCGGACCCGCCGCGTCGCCCGTCGGCCCGCACGCGTTCACGTGCGCGTGCGCCGCGTACCCGCGGTTCGGCTGCAGGCCCGTGACGGTGAAGGTCACCACCGTGGACTGCTCGGAGCCGTCGACGGTGGCCTTCACCTGCGCGCCCGCCGGGGCCAGTTGCGGGTTGTAGGTGAACGCGCCGCCCTGGCCGCCGGGCTGCGCCAGCGTGCCCTCGAACGTCTGCCCGCCACCACCGCTCTGCTGCTCCTGCACCGCCGGAGGCGGCGGCGTGCCCGGACCGGGCGGCTGGGTGGACGGTTCACCAGGGGGCGTGCACGCGGTCAGCGCGAGAGCCGCGACCGCACTGCCGAGCACGAGCGCCCGGCGACCGGCAAAAGAGATCCGCAGAGACATGCAGCAGATCATGCCCGAAACGGCCGAATCAGGCGACGACCGGCCCAGGTGGCGCGGCTCGCACCGAACGGGGCCCGGAGGGGGTTCGAAGCCCGCCGAGGTACGCGCTAGACTCTTGGTGGGACTCCGTGCGGCGTCCATCCTGTGAACTCCCCCAGGGCCGGAAGGCAGCAAGGGTAAGCGGGCTCTGGCGGGTGCACGGGGTCCCGCTTACTTTTCCCCGGCCGCCCGCACCCCCACGTCCCGATCCGGGGCGTCGGTGCCACCGCGTAGGGTTCCGACCGTGGCGCTCGCCCTCTACCGCAAGTACCGTCCGGCGACCTTCGCTGAGGTCGTCGGCCAAGAGCACGTCACCGAACCGCTGCGCACCGCGCTGTCGGCGCAGCGCATCAACCACGCGTACCTGTTCTCCGGGCCGCGCGGCTGCGGCAAGACGTCCAGCGCGCGCATCCTCGCCCGCTCGCTGAACTGCGCGCAGGGGCCGACGCCGGACCCGTGCGGGGGATGCGACTCGTGCGTGGCGCTCGCCCCGGAGGGCTCCGGCAGCGTCGACGTCGTCGAGCTCGACGCGGCCAGCCACGGTGGCGTCGACGACACCCGCGAACTCCGCGACCGGGCCTTCTTCGCGCCCGCCCAATCGCGGTACCGCATCTTCATCATCGACGAAGCGCACATGGTGACCACGCAGGGCTTCAACGCCCTGCTGAAGATCGTCGAAGAGCCGCCCGAGCACCTCATCTTCGTGTTCGCCACCACCGAACCGGACAAGGTGCTCACCACCATCCGGTCCCGGACGCACCACTACCCGTTCCGGCTGATGCCGCCCGGGGTGATGCGCGAACTGCTCGAACGCATCTGCGGCGACGAAGGCGTGCGGGTCGAACCGGCCGTGTACCCGCTGGTGATCCGCGCGGGCGGCGGCTCGGCGCGCGACACGCTCAGCGTGCTCGACCAGCTGCTCGCCGGGGCCGGGGACGAGGGCGTCACCTACGAGCGGGCGGTGGCGCTGCTCGGCGTCACCGACGTGGCGCTCATCGACGACATGGTGGACGCGCTCGCCGCCGGGGACGGCGCCTCGGTGTACGGCACGGTCGACAAGCTCGTCGAAGCCGGGCACGATCCGCGCCGCTTCGCCGCCGACCTCCTCGACCGGCTCCGCGACCTGGTGCTGCTGCACGCGGTGCCCGACGCGGGCGGCCGCGGGCTCATCGACGCGGCGGGTGACGAGCTCACCAAGATGCAGACGCAGAGCGAACAGCTCGGCGCCGCCACGCTGTCCCGGTTCGCCGAGATCGTGCACACCGGGCTGCAGGACATGCGCGGGGCCACCGCGCCGCGGCTGCTGCTGGAACTGCTGTGCGCCCGGATGATGCTCCCGGCCGCGTCCGAGTCGGAGGGCGCGCTGCTGCAGCGCGTCGAGCAGGTCGAGCGGCGGATGACGCTGGCGCCGCCCGCGGCTGCCGACGGTTCCACCGCTCCCGCCGCGGCCACCGGCCCGGCCGCAGCCGCTCCCGCCGGGGACGCGTCCGCCGGCAAGCGGGTGTTCCAGCGGCCCAGCGACCGGCAGACCGCGGCCGAACCGCAGGCCCCGGCTCCGCAGGCCCCGGCGCCGCAAGCCCCGGCTCCGCAGGCGGCAGCGCCGGCCGCGCCGGAAGCGGAACCGGCGCCGCGGCCCGAGTCCCGGCAGCCCGAACCGCAGCAGTCCGAACCCCAGCAGGCGGCGCCGCAGCAGCCCGAACCCCAGCAGGCGCCGCAGCAGCCCGAACCCCAGCAGGGCCGCCCGGCCGCCGCTCCGGCTCCGCAGCCCGCGCAGTCCGAACCGTCCGAACCCGCGGTCGCCGACCCGGGCGCCGCGCACTCCGCGGGCTTCGGCGCCGCCGACGTGCGCCGGGTGTGGACCGACCTGCTGCGCGCCGTCGCCCAGCGCAACCGGCCCACCCAGGCGCTGCTGCTCAACGCGACGGTGCACGACTACGCCGACGGCACGCTGGTGCTGACCATGCCCACCTCCGGGCTGGTGAAGCAGTTCGCGCAGCAGCGGCGCATCGACTTCGTGCGCGAGGCGATGGCCGAGGTGCTCGGCGCGGGGACCGACTACGACGTGCGCTGCGTGGAAGCCGGTGCCGCCCCGCCGCCGCAGCGTCCCGCCGGGGCCGCGAAGCCCGCGCCCCAGCAGCCCGCGCAGCCCGCCGCGCCCCCGACCTACAGCAGGCCCAGCGCGGCGCAGCACCAGGAGCAGCGCCCACCGGAATCCGGCAACGGCCAGCGCCGTCCCGCCCCGGCCCGCCGCGGTGCGCCGTCCGGCCGGGGTCGCTCGGGCGACATCCCGCCGCCCCCGGAGCCGCCGCCGGAGGACGAACCGCCGCCGGAGGACGCGGCCCCGCCGCCCGCGGCGCCGCCGCCGGCGGAGGAGGACGAGGAGTCGATGATCGCGGACTCCTCCCCGGCGTCCGCCGCCGAAGCGATGCCGCGCCGCGACCGGGAGGACGAGGCCGTGCAGCTGTTCACCGCCGAACTGGGCGCCCGCAAGATCGACGAGTGACGTCCCCAGGTGAACGGCCCCCCCGCCCGGCCGCAACGGGCGAGTGGGCCGTTCACCCGGCGCGTCAGATCAGGTGGCGGGTGAGGAACGCCAGCGCCCTCGGGTAGGCGTCGAGGCGGTTGGAGCGCTTCGCCAAGCCGTGGCCCTCGTCGTCGAACACGAGCAGTTCGCACTCGACGCCACCGCGGCGGACCGCCGTCGCCAGCTGCTCGGCCTCGGACAGCGGCACCCGCGGGTCGTTCGCCCCGTGGATCACGAACAGCGGCGCCGAGATCGCGTCCACGTGCGTCAGCGGCGAGGCCTCCCGCAGGAACTCGGCATCCGCGGCCAGCGAGCCGTACTCGCGTTCGCGGTGCGCCCGCCGGTACGGCGAGGTGTTCTCCAGGAACGTCACCAGCGAGGAGATGCCGACGATGTCCACCCCGGCGGCCCACCGCTCCGGCTGGAACGCCAACCCGGCCAGCACCATGTACCCGCCGTACGAGCCGCCCCACAGCGCCGACCGCGCCGGGTCCAGCCCGAGGCTCGGCAGCCAGTCGTGCAGCGCCGCGAGGTCCCGCACCGAATCGAGCCGCTTGCGCCCGTCGTCGGCGCTGTACCAGCGCTTCCCGTAGCCGGTGGAGCCGCGCACGTTCGGCACCAGCACGGTGTGCCCCTGCGCGGCGAGCGCTTGCACGATCGGGTTGAAGGTGCGCACCGACTGGCCTTCCGGCCCGCCGTGGATGATCAGCACCGAGGAGCCGGTGGGGTCCTCGGGCCGGTACGCGAAGCACGGCACCTGCTCGCCGTCGGGCGTGGGAACGCGGTGCACCGACGGTGTGACCAGGCGTTCCCCGGCGAGCGCGGCCGCCGAGCCGGTCATCGCCAGCGGCGGGTCGTCCTGCTCGACGTCGAGGACCAGCACGTCGCCGGGCACGTCGGGGGCGCTGAAGGACAGCGCGACCAGCCGCGAATCGGGGGACCACACGGGGGAGGGCAGCGGGAACGCGCACCAGCCTTCGCCGGGCAGCGGGACCTCGCGCCGCAACCGCCCGGTCCGCGCGTCGTGCAGCGCCAGCCGGCCCGCGCCGTCGTCGTTCGCCTGCACCAGCAGCGAGTTCCCGTCCGGCGCCAGCCAGCCGAGCAGGTCGTGCTCCTCGGAGGTCACCAGCCAGGTGCGGTCGCCGGTGCGCGGGTCGATGCGGGCCACGCCGACGCGGTCCCGGTCGGCGTTGCTGCTCACGACCAGCCCGGAGTCGTCGGGCAGCCAGCGGACGTGCGTGTTGCGGGTGTGCTCGCCGGGTCCGGTGAGCACGCGGAGGCGCCCGCCGTCGGTGGTGGGCATCGTGTCCACCAGCAGCACCTGGTCGGACATCGGCCGCTCGCCGGGCAGCGTCAGCGCCAGGTAGTGGCTGTCCGGGGACGCGGCGGCCTCCTGCACCATGCCGCCGCCGTCGTAGACGACGATCTCCTCGCCGGTGAGCGCGCTGCGGATGACCACGTCGAAGTCGACGCCGTTGCGCCGGTTCGTGGCGTACACGAGCCGCCCGGGCAGCACGTCCAGCAGCCGGTGCACGTAGCGCGGGTCCCGCACCAGCGGCTGCAGGTCGTCGAGCTCGGCGGGCCGGGTGCGGCGGCGGTCCAGGCGCATCAGGGACAGCTGGCCGCGCTCGTTGCCGCCGGTGTCGTGCTGGATGATCGCCGCGCGCTCGCCGGGCAGGTACCGGCCGGTGACCGCGCCGGACAGGGCGGTCAGCGCGGTCGCGCCGCCGTTGGGGGAGAGCTCCACGAGCTGGGTGGAGCCCGACTCGTCGGACCCGGCGAGCACCCGTCCCGCCTCGTCCACGTCGAACGCCCGCCAGCTCGCCAGTTCCAGCAACCGCACCATGTCCACCGCCATGCGCTCACCTTGTCACGCGCGGCGCCCCCGGGGACCTGCCGGGAGGAGGTGATCAACACCTTGATCGTTGCGGCCGGTGGGCGACGCGGGTTGGGCCGTCCGCCTGGTCGCGACCGGCCGCCCGGCGGAGTCGAGTGCTACCGCCGCAGGGGTGAAACCGGGCCACCGGACCCTGGGAAATTCGCCGCAGCGGCAGGACGGCCTCGGCGTCTTACGATGATCGGCGACCGCTCAGCCGCCGCGTTGCTGGAAGAGGACCCATGCGGACATCAGCGTGCCTGCTCACCGGCCTGCTCCTGCTCACCGGGGCCGCTTCGGCCACGGCGCAGGAGACCCCGGACCACACCGTCACCTTCGTCAACGATTCCGGCGAGCAGCTGTGGATCGGCAGCACCACCAACCCGGACGGCTCGGAGCAGCTCACCGGCCTGCCGGTGCTGGCGGACGGCGAGTCCGCGACGATCACCGTCCCCGAGTCCGGCGAAGCGGGGCACTGGCGCGGCAAGTTCTTCGCCCGCCAGGGCTGCTCCGGCGAACCGGGTGCCGACTTCCACTGCGCCATCGGCGACTGCGGCCCGGAGGCGGACACCTGCACCACCGGTGAGGAACCGGCCGGGCTGGCGGAGTTCAACTTCGACCCCGCCGACCCGGACGCGCCCTGGTACAACGTCAGCTACGTCAACGCGGTGTCGCTGCCGATCACCATCGAACCGGACGACGCCGACCCGCCGCCGGACTCCAACCAGTGCGAGCAGGTCGGCTGCGCGGAACCGCTGCTGCCGTACTGCCCGCCGGAGAACCTCACCGGCGGCGAGGACGGGCAACCGCAGCTGTGCACGAACCCGAGCCGCGACGAGAAGACGCCCTACAGCGACGCCCTCAACGAGCACTGCCCGCGCGCGTACGGGTGGTCGAAGCAGGACCAGGAACCGGGCAACGACGTCATGCGCAACTGCCCGTCCTGCGGCGGCCTCACCGTCACCTTCCACCGGCCGAGCTGACCCGCGGGCCGACACGGCGGGTGGTCGCGGCCGGGGCGGCTCCGGCACGACTACCCTGGGCGGAGTGCCCGTTCGGGCACGTGCCCACGCTGGGTTCGGGCCGGTGAGCCGGAACGCCGGGCGCGATCGACAGCGCCACGCGACGAACCCCAGCGGCGACCGCGAACAGCTCTGGAGGACCACGGTGCAACCGGGTGGCCAGCCGAACATGCAGCAGATCATGGAACAGGCGCAGCAGATGCAGCAGCAGCTGATGAGCGCGCAGCAGGAACTCGCCGACGCGGAAGCGACCGGCAGCGCGGGCGGCGGGCTGGTGACGGCGGTCGTCAGCGGCACCGGCGAGCTCAAGGCCGTGACCATCGACCCGAAGGCCGCCGACCCCGAGGACACCGAGACGCTCTCGGACCTGGTGGTGGCCGCGGTGCGCGACGCGAACCGGGCCGCGCAGGAGCTCCAGGCCGAGAAGATGGGCCCGGTGACCGGCGCGCTGGGCGGTGGCCAGGGACTGGGCGGGCTCGGCCTGCCCGGCATGTGACGGAGCGTCCACGGTGTACGAAGGTCCGGTCCAGGACTTGATCGACGAGCTGGGCAGGCTGCCCGGCATCGGTCCGAAGAGCGCCCAGCGCCTCGCCTTCCACTTGCTCGCGGCGGAACCGGCGGACGTGACCCGGTTGCAGGAGGTGCTGCAGAAGGTCAAGGAAGGCGTGATGTTCTGCGAGATCTGCGGCAACGTCTCCGAGCAGGAGAAGTGCCGGATCTGCCAGGACGCTCGCCGCGACACCGCGCTGGTGTGCGTGGTCGAGGAGCCCAAGGACGTCCTCGCGGTGGAGCGCACCCGCGAGTTCAAGGG
This sequence comes from Saccharopolyspora sp. 6M, assembly GCF_020176775.1. NCBI lineage: Bacteria > Bacillati > Actinomycetota > Actinomycetes > Pseudonocardiales > Pseudonocardiaceae > Saccharopolyspora > Saccharopolyspora sp. 6M. Next base: position 16,670 of record NZ_JAIUJZ010000050.1, on the reverse strand, counting down.
CCGCTACCACGTGCTCGGCGGTGCGCTGGACCCGTTGTCGGGCATCGGTCCGGACCAGCTCCGGGTGCGCCAGCTGCTGACCCGCATCGGGACCGACGAGATCACCGAGGTGATCATCGCGACGGACCCGAACACCGAGGGGGAGGCGACGGCGACGTACCTGGTGCGGATGCTGCGGGACTTCCCCGGGCTGAACGTGACGCGGCTGGCCTCGGGCCTGCCGATGGGCGGTGACCTGGAGTTCGCGGACGAGCTGACGTTGGGGCGCGCCCTGTCGGGCCGCCGCGCGATGTGAACCGGGTGGCGGGGCGCGGGGCGTCCCGCCACCGGGTCGAGGTGCCGCGGTGAACGAGTTCGAGCGGGCCGCCGACGCGGCGGTCGCGCACCTGCTGGCGGCCCCGGCGCGGCTGGGCCCGGTGCGGGTGCTGGCGGTGGACGGCCCGTCGGGGGCGGGCAAGTCCACGTTCGCCGACCTGCTGCTGTCCCGGCTGGGCGGGGTCGACGCCCGCCTGGTCCGCACCGATGACTTCGCCACCTGGGACGAGCCGGTCGAGTGGTGGCCCCGGTTGCGCGCGGGCGTGCTGGAGCCGCTGGCCGCGGGCCGGCCGGGCGGGTACCGCCGCACCGAGTGGCCGGGCGGGCTCCCGGTGCTGGGCGCGCACGTGCCGGTTCCGGTGCCGGAAGTCCTGGTGCTGGAAGGGGTTTCCGCCGCGCGCGCGGACCTCGCGCCACGATTGTCCACTGTGGTCTGGGTGGAGCCGGTGGGGCCGGCCGCGCGCCTGGAACGGGCGGTGGCGCGGGACGGGGAGGGCGCGCGCGGCGAGCTGCGCCGCTGGCAGCGCTTCGAGCGGGACTGGTTCGCCGCCGACGGCACCCGCGCCCGCGCCGACGTCCGGATCGGCCCCGCCGCGACCGGCGCACCCGGCTGATCCGCTCGGCGGGAATCGCGCTCGCCCGGCCTCGGAAAACGGGCCGGGCGAACTGGGAATCGCTGCTGCGAGATCGTGCCGGAATCGACGGTGAACGGTGCACCGGATTGCGCCGTCCGGGTCAATTCCGCGGCGGGAAAACCGCGTCCGTGCGGGAATGAGAACTGATCTGGCGGGGCGAACGTGCAGGTCGGAGCGGGTGCTGCGCATTCCCGGAATTCCCGGCGATCGTTGGGAAAATTCGCGAGCGCGGATTCGTCGAGGTAGCGAGATCGTAACCTGACCTACTCCAATGGGGGCGCCGCGCGGGCTAGTGTTCTCCGCAATGTGAGACCTGAGACACATCGAGGTGCTGTGATGAGAGCTCCGTCGAGGCCGCACCCGTCCGGCATCCGGCGCCGGGCCGCGATCGCGGGAATCGCCTGCGCGCTCGTGGCAGCAGCGGCAGGATGTGCCGAGTCCCAACGCGGCGAGGGCGGTGGTGAGGGCGGCAGCCTCACCTTCGGCGCCGCGGGGGCTCCCGACCTGTTCGACCCGTTCTACGCCTCCGACGGCGAGACGTTCCGCGTCACCCGCCAGATCATGGAAGGGCTCGTCGGTTTCAAGGCGGGCACCGCCGACGTCGAACCGGAGCTCGCCGAGAGCTGGGAGCACACCGCCGACGGCAAGGCCTGGACCTTCCACCTCCGGCAGGGCGTGAAGTTCCACGACGGCACCGACTTCGACGGCAGCGCGGTCTGCGCGAACTTCGAGCGCTGGTACCACCAGACCGGCGCCGGGCAGAACAACGCGCTGTCCTACTACTGGATCGAGAACTTCGGCGGCTTCGCCGACGGCGCGCAGCCCTCGCTGTACGCGTCCTGCGAGAGCCCGGACCCGGCGACCGCGACCGTGCACCTCACCCGCGCCACCTCGAAGTTCCCCGACCTGCTCGGCCTGCCCGCGTTCAGCATGCAGTCGCCCGCGGCGATGGAGCGGTACCGGGCGAACGACGTGCGCGCCGTGGGCGACAGCTTCACCTACCCCGAGTACGCGCAGTCGCACCCGACGGGCACCGGACCGTTCCGGTTCGTCTCCTACGACCAGGGCAACGCCGCGATCCGGTTGGAGCGCAACGACGAGTACTGGGGCGAGAAGGCGAAGCTGCACGACCTCACGTTCCGGATCATCCCGGACGAGACCACCCGCAAGCAGGAGCTCGAATCCGGCGGCATCGACGGCTACGACCTGCCGAACGCCGCCGACCTGAAGGCGTTGCGGGACGCGGGGAACCAGGTCGAGATCCGCGACCCGTTCAACATCATGTACCTGGGGATCACGCAGAAGAACAACCCGAAGCTGCGCGACCTGCGGGTGCGCCAGGCGCTGGCGCACGCGGTGGACCGGGAGAACCTGGTCCGGGCGAACCTGCCGGAAGGCGCCGAGGTCGCCACCCAGTTCTACCCGGACACCGTCGATGGCTGGGCGCCCGACGTGCGGCAGTACCCGCACGACCCGGACCGCGCCCGGCAGCTGCTCGCCGAAGCGGGCGCCGCCGACCTCACCCTGACCTTCTACTGGCCCGCCGAGGTGACCCGGCCCTACATGCCGGACCCGCAGGGCATCTACAACGCGCTCGCCGAAGACCTCCGCGAGGTCGGCATCACGGTGAACGCGGTGAGCAAGCCGTGGAACGGCGGCTACATCGACGACGTGGACAACGCCCGCGCCGACGTCTTCCTGCTCGGCTGGACCGGGGACTACAACACGCCGGACAACTTCATCGGCACGTTCTTCGGCACGCCCACGAGCCGCTTCTACACCGCGGGATCCCCGTGGGGCGAGCCGCTGGCCGCCGAACTCCGGGCCGCCGACGGCGAACCGGACGAGGCGAAGCGCAACGGCCGGTACCAGGAGATCAACCGCAAGCTGCTGGCCGAGTACCTGCCCGCCGTGCCGCTGTCGCACTCGCCGCCCGCGATCGTGGTCGGCGAGAACGTGCACGGGCTCGTCCCGTCCCCGCTGACCGCGGAGGAGTTCGCCGGGGTGACCGTCACCGGCTGATCCCCGGGGGGCCGCGATCCGATCGCCCCCCCCCGCACCGGCGGACCGAGGTCCGTCCACACAGGACGCAGTACCGCACAACCCGGGGGACGCGTGCTCCGCTACACGATCCGGCGACTGGCGCAGCTGGTGCTCGTCGCCTTCGTCCTGTCCGTGCTGCTGTTCGGCTGGCTGCGGCTGCTGCCCGGCGGGCCGGTGTCCGCGCTGCTCGGCGACCGCGCCACCCCCGAATCCCGGGCCGCGCTGGAAGCGCAGCTCGGGCTGGACCAGCCGATCTGGTCGCAGTACGGGAAGTTCCTGCTGCGCGCGCTCAGCGGCGACTTCGGCACCTCCACCGGCGTGGAGCGCGGATCGCCCGCCGTGCAGGTGTTCCTCACCCGCTTCCCCGCGACCATCGAGCTCTCGCTGCTGGCGCTGCTGCTCGCCGTCGCCGTCGGCATCCCGCTCGGCTACCTCGCCGCCCGCCGCCGCGGCGGCTGGTGGGACAACCTGAGCATCACCTGGTCGCTCGTCGGCGTCGCGGTACCGGTGTTCTTCCTGGCGTTCCTGCTGAAGTTCGTGTTCGCCGTGCAGCTGGGCTGGCTGCCCGCGTCCGGCAGGCAGGACGTCGGGCTCGACGCCACCCGCGTCACCGGCTTCTACGTCCTCGACGGGCTCCTGACCCGCGAGTGGGACGCCGCGTGGAACGCGCTGGTGCACCTGGCGCTGCCCGCGGTCGCGCTGTCCACCATCCCGTTCGCGGTGATCTTCCGGATCACCCGGGCCGCCGTCCTCGACGTGCTCGACGAGGACTACGTGCGCACCGCTCGCGCCAAGGGGCTCAGCGGGGCGGTGATCCGGCGCAGGCACGTGCTGCACAACGCGCTGCTGCCGGTGGTCACCACCGTCGGCCTGCAGACCGGGGCGCTGCTCGCGGGTGCCGTGCTCACCGAGCGGGTGTTCAACATCGCCGGGATCGGCCAAGCCGTCGCCGTCGGCTTCGAGCGCAAGGACTTCCCGGTGCTGCAAGTGGTGATCCTGGCGGCGGCGATGGTGTACGTGCTGGTCAACCTGCTCGTCGACCTCTCGTACGCGTTGATCGACCCCCGATTGCGGGCGAGGTGACCGTGGTGACGCCCACCGCGCGCAAGGCGCGCATCGACGACCTGGCCGAAGCGGACATCGGCGTGAGCCTCGTCGCCTCCGCGTGGCGGCGGCTGCGGTACAGCCCCGCGTTCCTCGTCGGTGCCGCCCTCATCGGACTGTTCGTGCTGCTCGCCGTGGCCGCGCCGCTGCTCGCCCCGCACGACCCCGGGCTGCACCTGCTGGAGAACCAGGTCTCGCGCGCCGACAACACGATCCCGCCCGCGCAGCCCGGGCACCCGCTCGGCGGCGACCAGTACGGCCGCGACCTGCTGTCCCGGCTGCTGCTCGGCTCGCAGCAGACGCTGCTGGTGGCGTTGCTGGCCACCGTCATCGGGCTCGGTGGCGGGCTGGTCCTCGGCTTGCTCGCCGGCGCGTTCGGCGGCTGGGTCGACGCGCTCGTCATGCGCGTCGTGGACGTGCTGCTGTCCGTCCCGTCGCTGCTGCTGGCCGTGTCCATCGGGGCGCTGTTCACCCAGCAGAACCGGTTCACCGTGATCCTCGCCGTCGCGCTCGTGCAGGTGCCGATCTTCGGCAGGCTGCTGCGCGGCACCATGCTCGCCCAGCGCGCCAGCGACCACGTGCTCGCCGCGCGGGCGCTGGGCGTGCGGGAGAGCGCCATCGTGTTCCGGCACATGCTGCCCAACGCGCTCGGGCCGGTGATCGTGCAGGCCACGCTCGTGCTGGCGACGGCGATCATCGACGCGGCGGCGCTGTCGTTCCTCGGGCTCGGCGCGGCCGACGACTCGGTGCCGGAATGGGGCCAGATGCTCGGCGGCGCGCAGGACGTCATCGACTCGCACCCGCAGCTGGCGTTCTGGCCCGCAGGCTGCATCATCCTCGTCGCCCTCGGTTTCACCCTGGTCGGCGAGTCGTTGCGGGACGCACTGGACCCGAAGCGGCGGCGCTGAGCGCGCCGCCCGCGACCACCCACCTGTGAGGACCTCGGATATGGCACTGCTGGAAGTCCGCGACCTGTCGGTGGTGTTCGCGCGCCGCGGCGAGCCGCCGGTCACCGCGGTCGACGGCATCTCCTTCGACGTCGAACCGGGCCGCACCGTCGGGCTCGTCGGCGAATCCGGGTGCGGCAAGTCCGTCACCTCGCTCGCCATCATGGGGCTGCTGCCGCCGCGCGGCGCCGAAGTCGGCGGGTCCGTGCGGTTCGACGGCACCGAACTGCTCTCGCTCGGCAAGAAAGAACTGGACCGGCGGCGCGGCAGCGACCTCGGCATGGTGTTCCAGGACCCGTTGACCTCGCTGAACCCGGTGGTGCCCATCGGGTTGCAGGTCTCCGAGGTCATCGAGCGCCACCGCGGCCTCCGCCGCAAGCAGGCGATGCCGGAAGCCGCGGACCTGCTGCGCCGCGTCGGCATCCCCGACCCGACGCGGCGGCTCGCGGAGTACCCGCACCAGCTCTCCGGCGGCATGCGGCAGCGCGCGCTGATCGCGATGGCGCTGGCCTGCCGGCCGCGGCTGCTCATCGCCGACGAACCGACCACCGCGCTGGACGTGACGATCCAGGCGCAGATCCTGAACCTGCTGGCCACGCTCGTCGCCGACACCGGCACCGCGCTCATCATGATCACGCACGACCTGGGCGTCGTCGCGGGGCTGTGCGACGAGGTGAACGTGCTCTACGCGGGGCGCGTCGTGGAGCGCGCCACCCGGCACGAGCTGTTCGCCCGGCCCCGCCACCCCTACACCTCGGGGCTGCTCGCCTCGGTGCCCCGGCTGGACTCGCCGCGCGGGCGGCGGCTCGCGCCGATCCGCGGCTCGGTGAGCGACAACGTGCCGTGGGACACCGGGTGCGCGTTCAGCCCGCGCTGCCCGAACGCGCTGGAGGTCTGCGGGCAGGAACCCCCGGACGCGTCCATCGACGTGGGCGCGCGGCTGCTGCGCTGCCACAACCCGGTCCGGGAGCACGCCGTCACCCCCGCGGAGCAGTCATGACGAACACGGACCCGGGGACGCTCGCCGCCCCCTCCGCCGACGTGGAGCGCGAGGTGCTGGTCGAGGTCACCGACCTCGCCGTGCACTTCCCGATCAAGCGCGGCGTGGTGCTGGACCGCACCGTCGGCCACGTGCACGCCGTGGACGGGGTGACGCTGGGCGTGCGGCGCGGCGAGACCTACGGCCTCGTCGGCGAATCCGGCTGCGGGAAGTCCACCCTCGGCCGGGCGCTGCTGCGGCTGGAGAAGCCCACCGGCGGCCGCGTCGTGTTCGACGGCACCGACCTGTCCGGGATGAAGGGCGAACCGCTGCGCCGGATGCGCCGCCGCATGCAGATGGTGTTCCAGGACCCGCTGTCCTCGTTGGACCCGCGCCAGTCCGTGGAGGCGCTGCTGGTGGAGGGCCTGCGCGCGCACGGCCTGGACCGGGGCCGGGAGCCCACCGCCGCCCGGCTGCGCGAACTGCTCGACGCGGTGGGCCTGCCCGTGCGGGCGCTGCGCAAGTACCCGCACGAGTTCTCCGGCGGGCAGCGCCAGCGCATCGGCATCGCGCGGGCGCTCGCCGTCGGCCCCGACCTGATCATCGCGGACGAACCGGTGTCCGCGCTGGACGTGTCGGTGCAGGCGCAGGTGGTGAACCTGCTGGAGGACCTGCAGGGCGAGTTCGGCCTCACCTACCTGGTCATCGCGCACGACCTCGCCGTGGTGCGGCACATCGCCGACCGGGTCGGCGTCATGTACCTGGGCGGGCTGGTGGAGGAGGCGGGCTCCGACGAGCTGTACGCCGCCCCGCGCCACCCCTACACGAAGGCGCTGCTGTCCGCGGTGCCCGTGCCCGACCCGCAGGTGGAGGACCGGCGCGAGCAGATCCTGCTCTCCGGCGACCTGCCGTCCCCGTCCGATCCGCCCACGGGCTGCCGCTTCCACACCCGCTGCCCGTGGCGGCGGCCGGAGCGCTGCGACACCGAACGGCCCGAGCTGCGCACCATCGGCACCGGGCACCGGGTCGCCTGCCACTACGCGGAGGAGATCGGTGCCGGGTGATCAGCGGGCGGCGGCCTGCCGGAACGCGCTCGGGCCGATGCCGCGGACCCGCTTGAACGCGGCGCTGAAGCCGAACGGGTCCGCGTAGCCGACGGTCCGCGCGACCTCCGCGACGGTCGCCGCCTCCCGCTCCACCAGCAGGTCCGCGGCCAACGTCATCCGCCAGCGCGTCAGGTACGTCAGCGGCGGCTCGCCCACCAGGTCCGCGAACCGCTTCGCCAGCGTCGACCGCGACACTCCGGCGCGGGCGGCCAGCGAACCGACCGACCACGGCGCCGCCGGATCCTCGTGCAGCAGCCGCAGCGCGGCACCCACCACCGGGTCGCGCTGCGCCGCCCACCAGGCCGGGGGTTCGCCGCCGGGCCGGTCGAACCACGAGCGCAACGTGCAGACGAGCATCCAGTCCAGCAGCCGGTCCAGCACCACCTGCTGGCCGGGCGCGTCCACGGCGACCTCGGCGGCCAGCTGCTCCAGCACCGGGTCGGCGGTGCCCCCGGCGTCCACCCGCAGCACCACGGGCAGCGCGTCCAGCAGCCTGCGGCTGATCTCACCGCGCGCCGGGTACGCGCCGGTGATCAGCGTGGTCGCGCCCGCGTCCCCGGCCGGGTCGCTCCAGCCGAGCCGGTGCCGCGCGCCGCCCTGCTCCGGCGTCGCGCAGTCCACCCCGCACTCCATCGGCTCCGCGCCCGTGCCGACCTCGTCGACGAAGGCGAACGTCCCCGGCCCGCGCACGATCATCGTGTCCCCGGCGCGCAGCGGCTCCGGCGGGAGGCCTTCCGGCACGACCCAGCCCGAACCGGTCAGCGCGGTGCACAACGTGAGCGGCGCGCCGTCCACGAAGCGCAGCGACCACGGCGCCGAGACGGTCGTCGCGCCGAACAGGGAACCGTGCGCCCGCACCCCGCGGATCAAGTCGCTGAACGCGTCCACCCCACCGAGGTTAGACGAACGGACAGGTGATCCGGCTCTTCGCCCATGTGCGCGTCCGAGTCGGCGGCGTTGAATCGGTGGCGTGAACAACGACGGCACGACCCTCGTCCTCGGCGCCACCGGCAAGACCGGCCGCCGCATCGTCCCCCGGCTGCGGCTGCGCGGCGTCCCGGTGCGGGCCGCCTCCCGGTCCAGCGCCACCCGCTTCGACTGGCACGACCCGGCCGGTTGGGACGCGGTGCTGCACGGCGTGGACGCCGTCTACCTGGTGGCGCCGCGCGAACCGGGGCCCGCGCACGACTTCGTGGCCCGCGCCGACGCGGCCGGGGTGCGGCGGCTGGTGCTGCTGTCCGGGCGCGGCGCCGACAGCTGGGGCGATTCGGAGTTCGGCCTGGACATGCGGTCCGCGGAGGAAGCGGTGCGCGGCTCGGCGCTGGAGTGGACGGTGCTGCGCGCGTCGAACTTCGCGCAGAACTTCGACGAGGACGTGTTCCGGCCCGCGCTGCTGGCCGGGGAACTCGCGCTGCCCGCCGGACCGGTGCCGGAACCGTTCATCGACGTCGAGGACGTCGCCGACGCCGCGGCCGCGGTGCTCACCGAGCCGGGGCGGCACGCCGGGCGGACCTACGAGCTGTCGGGACCGCGCGCCATCACCTTCGGCGAGGTCGTCGAGCTGATCTCCCGCGCCACCGGGCGGACCATCACCTACCGCCGCACCACGTCCGCCGAGTACGAGGCGGCGCTGATCGCGGAAGGCGCGACCGCGGCGGACGCGCACGAGGTGGCCGCCATGTTCGAGCTGATGGCGGACGGGCTGATCGCCGGGACCACCGACGAACTCGCCACCCTGCTCGGGCGGGCGCCCCGCACCTTCGAGGACCACGTGGTGCGCGCGGCCGCTGCGGGGGCCTGGCATTGAGCGCTCGTGCCGCGAGAGCGGGTCGCGGCCACCACCCCCGATGTCCACGACGGACTGGGAGGCACTTCCCGGACCACACGGCGAAAGCGGAGGAAAGACCATGAACACCGGCATCCCGACCACCGAGGACCTCGCACTCCTCCGGCGCCCGCTGCACGGTTTCCTGACCGTCGCGGCGGCTCCGGCCCCGGCGCAACCCCGCCCGGTGTGGTTCGACGCCGCCGACGACGGCACGATCCACCTGTTCACCGAACCCGGCTCGCTGAAGGTGCGGCGGCTGGAACGCGACCCGCGCGCCTCGCTCGTCGTCGCCGCCCCGGTGGGGGAGCGCGAGAACTGGGTGTCGGTGTCCGGTCGCGTCACCTTCGAACCGGACGGGGCGGAGGATCTGGCCCGCCGCCTCGCCGCCCGCTACTGGGACCTGACCGATCCGACGCGCATCGCCGATCTCGACGCGATGCTCGCCGCCGGAGTGCTCCGCTTCACCCTCCACCCCGAGAAGACCCACCGCTTCACCTACTGACCGCGGGCCATCACGATGTCGAGGCGTGCGCTCGCACCCGGTCGGCGAACAGCGGCGCGTTCACGCCGAGCGCGTCCAGCAGTTGCCGGTGGCTCAGCCGGGATCGGACGAGACCTGCCACCTGTTCGTCGAGCACCCGCCCGAGATCGTCCGGGTACCGGTCGAACAGTTCGCAGAGGAACTCGTCCACGTTGGTCGCCCGAACTCCCCACAGCAGGAGGGGTTCGTGCGGAAATCCAGCCCGATCCCTGGTCAGCAGCACCGTCGCCTCTCCGGCGACGGCCGCCGCGGAATGCACGCGGTCATCCGGATCGGACCCCGGCATGTCGTCGATCAAGTGCTGGTACGCGGCGCGGGGAACTTCCCGCTCGGGGAAGACCTCGCGTATCGCCTGGCAGAGCCGTTCGACCGAAGCTGCGCTCTTGCGGCCGGACCTCGGCGGAACCCGGAGCAGTTCGGCCAAGAGGTCTTCGGACCAGCGGATCTCGAACAACCCCTCGATATCGCACCGCAGCAGCAGGTCGCAGATGTAGTAGGGGTACAGGGTGTTCGTGTCCGGGAACACCCGTTCGTCGTCGGCCACGCACTACCGCCGTTCGTCAGGTCAGGGCAGGTAGAGGTCCTGCTCGGCGATGTCGTCCATCGCTGCGGCGAGCCGGTTCTGCCGGGCGCTCTTGCGCTCCGCGTACGCGTCCAGGTCGGCGACCGAGATCATCCGATGCGAGCTGCCCGGCTTGTTGCGCGCCGGGATCGTGCCCGCGTCCAGCAGTTTGACCAGCAGCGGTCGTGAGATCCCGAGGTAGGCGGCGGCTTCGTTCGGAGTCAGCTCGGAGGTGGCGTCCGGCGCGATGATCCGCACCCGGTGTCCCTCGGCCTGTTCGCGGGCGGTGTGCAGCAGCGCGTCCAGCACCGCGGGCGGTAGTTCGTAGTGCACGCACCGGCCGTCGACCTCGATCGCCAAGCTCGCGGAGTGCTGCGCGCGGGAGTCGCGCAGTTCGTCGACGCCTCGCTGCAGCTTCGACGAGGCTTCCCTGGTCGGGTCGTCCGGTCGCGCCAGTTCGAACATCGCGCTCATGGTGCCTCCTTCGCCCGTTCCCGAGCCTACCGCTATCTGCAGCATCTGCAATCACGCGTTCCGGTGTTCGCCGGCCGCCGGTGCTGCTTCGAGCGGAGGTGCGACGGGTTCGAGGGGTGGCGGGGTGGCGCGGGGCGGGCGGCTGCCGAGGAGGACTCCGCCGACGACGACCACCCCGGCGGCGAGCTCGACCGGGTGCGGCCGCTCGCCGAGCACCAGCCACGCCGAGGTGACGCCGACGATCGGCACCAGCAGCGAGAACGGCGCGACGGTGCTCGCCGGGTACCGCGCCAGCAACGTCGTCCACAGCCCGGAGCCGACCACGGTCGCCAGCAGCGAGGTGAACGCCAGCCCGCCCAGCGCCGCCCATCCGGCGGGGGAGAGCACCGAGCCCGCGGCGGCCCGCCAGCCGGTGCCGGGGCCTTCCAGGAACGCGGACAGCACGAACATCGGCACCGGCGGCACGATCGACATCCACAGCGTCAGCCGCAGCGGGTTCGGCGCCTGGGCCTGGCGGCTGCACAGGTTGCCGATCGCCCAGCCCAGCGCGCCGCACAGGGCGAGCAGCACCGGCAGCAGCGCCGCCGCCTGCGCCCGGTGCCAGCCGATCGCGGCCATGCCGAGCACGGCGATCGCGATGCCCGCGGCCTGCACCGGCCGGATCCGCTCCCGCAGCAGCAGCCCGCCGAGCAGCACGGTGAACGGCGCGGAGGCCTGCAGCACCAGCGAGGCGAGCCCGGTCGGCAGTCCCGCGTCCATCGCCAGGAACAGGAACGCGAACTGCACGGTGCCGAAGCCGAGGCCGTAGCCCAGCAGCCACCGCCACCGCACGCCGGGCAGCGGCACCAGCAGCACGGTCGGCACCGCGATCACCAGGAACCGCAGGCCCGCGAAGAACAGCGGCGGGAACCACCGCAGCGCGTAGTCGAGGGCGAGGAAGTTGATGCCCCACAGCAGGGCCACGAAGGCGGCGAGGAGGCGGTCTCGGGCGGTCACGGAACCGAGCTTGCGGCGACGCTCCATGAAGGACAAGCGACAACAACTGAACCATCCATGTAGTTTCGCTTCATGGAGGTTCGGAGATTGCGGCTGCTGCGCGAGCTGGCCGACCGGGGGACCGTCACCGCGGTGGCGAAAGCGCTGGACTACACGCCGTCGGCGGTGTCCCAACAGCTCAAGGCGCTGCAGTCGGAGGCGGGCGTGCCGCTGACCGAACCCGCGGGCCGCAGCCTGCGGCTCACCGACGCCGGTTGGGCGCTGGTGGCGCGGTCCGACGAGGTGCTGGCCGCGCTGGAGCGGATGGACGCGGAGCTCAACAGCTTCCGGTCGGCGCCGCGCGGCACGGTGCGGCTGGCGGCGTTCCCGTCCGGCGCGCTGCTGGTGCTGCCCGGGCTGCTGAGCAGGCTCGCCGAGCAGCCGCAGCTGCGCGTGGAGTTCCGCGACGTCGACATGCAGCCGTCGGAGGTGCCCGCGCTGCTCGCGGACTTCGACGTGCTGGTGGCGCACCGGGACGACCACGCGCCGCCGTTCGACGTGGCCCGCGCGGAGATCACGCCGCTGTACCGGGAACCGCTCGACGTGGCGCTGCCGCCGGGGCACCGGCTCGCCCGCAAGGACCGGGTGGAGCTCACCGAACTCGCCGCGGAGCCGTGGATCGGGGTGGACGTGGGCTTCCCGGTGGACGACGTGCTGCGCTCGCTGGCGGTCCGGACCGGGACCCGGCCGCGGGTGGTGCAGCGGATCAACGACTTCCGGATCACCGAGGCCCTGGTCGCGGCGGGGCACGGCGTGGCGCTGCTGCCGCGCTTCGTGGTGGACGACCCGGGCCTCGTGCTGCGCCCGCTGGCGGGAGTGCGGGCGGGCCGCAACGTGGAGGCGGTGACCCGGCGCGGTGCCACGGACCGGCCCGCGATCCGCGCGGTGCTGGAAGCCCTGCGCGCCGAGTGCCACGAGCGCACCACCTGATCCGCTCCCGGACGGGGGTCACCTCGGCGGGTGCGCCTGCGCCCACCGGGCGATCGCGGCCACCTCGTCCGCGTGCTCGGCGAGGGTGTCGCCGACGATGCCGACGACCGGGATGTGCCCGGGCCGGGCCACGTCGGCGGGCCGCGGCACGAAGCCCTTCTCGTGCACCCCGGTGCTGCCCGGCCCGGGCGTGCCCTCGGCGAGGTGCCCGGTGGTGCGCGCGTACCGGGTGAGCACCCGCGGCTCCCGCAGGTCCCGGTCCACGCCGAACCACTGCTGGCTCAGCGGGAACAGCGCGGACAGCGCGTCCCACCAGCCCTCCGCGGCGAGCAGCAGCTCCGGGTGCCGGTCCCGCAGCTCCGCGACGAGCCGCCGGTAGCCGTCCACCAGCTCGTACCGCGGGTCGTTGAACCAGTAGCCGAGGGTGTCGAAGAACGCCGCGTCCACCCCGAACTCCCGCACGACCGCCGACACCGAGTCGACCAGGTGCGCCCGGAACCGCGGCTCGCCCGGGTTGAGGAACACCTGGTCGCCCTCCCCGGTGCGGTCGCCGTCCCAGTCGGGCCGGTTGAGCAGTTCCGCGTACCGCCCGGTGTCGTTGCGGATCACCGAGCGCTCCCAGTCCGGGTAGGCGGTGACGTTGGCGCCGTGCCCGCCGAACATCGGCATCAGCCGCACGCCGAGCTCGCGCGCCGCGTCGGCGAGACGGTGGAACCCGGCGTCGCCGCCGAGGTCCGCGCCGGGCCGGTAGCGCGGGTAGTCGTGGTAGTAGCGGCCTTCCCAGCCGGGCAGGTAGGCGAGCACCCGGTGCGGCTCGACGTGCCCGCTGAGGAAGCGCAGCGCCTCGGCCATCGCCGGGAAGGTGTTGAACACGTGCCCGGTCCAGTGCTGCCCGTGCAGCGTCACGACGAGCGCCACGTCCCGCAGCCAGTCCGGCACGTCGGTGCGCTGCTCCCACGGCACGAGCTGGTGCGCGCGTTCCACGAAGGACAGGTGCTCGTCCAGGTCGGCGTCGAGGCCGCCGCGGCGCAGCCGGATCGGCGGCACCCGGTGGTGCGTGGTGCGGGCGGAGGCGGCGGGCAGGTGCACGAGCTCGACGATCCGCCCGGGCGCGTAGGCGGGCCGGTGCACGTGCAGGACCTGCCGCCGCACCAGCGGATCACGCACGCTCAGCGCGACGTCGCCGCTCGCCGCCCACGGCGTCGCCCACTCCGGGCCGGGGTAGTCGAGCTGGAAGCGGCCGCCGAGCTCGTGGCCGCGGCCGGTGTTCGGTGCCCACCACGGTTCGTCGGGGAGTCCGGTGAGCAGCAGCTTCACCGCTTTCACCGGTTCCGGGTGGTCGACGCTGATGGTCCACTCGGCGCGGTCGCCGCCGGTGCGCAGCTCCACCTCGACGCCGCCGGCCGCGGTGCGCTGCCCGCCGAGCAGGGCGAGCCGGTCGCAGCGCAGCCGGCCGTCCTGGACGTGGCAGCTCGCCGGGTCGAGCCCGTAGCCGTTGCCGGTGGTGAACACCTGCACGGCCCAGCGCACGTCGGTGCCGGGCAGCGGGAAGTGCGGGTCGCGGGGGTCGAAGCTCAGGTCCGCGTCGATGAGGGCCACGAGCGCTCCCCGGTGGCTCAGGTGCTGGACTGTTCCGTGCAGGTCGCGATCGTGTCGAGCAGCGCCGCGAAGTCGTCCGCCTCGTCCGGGTCGAAGATCAGCGTGTCGCCGGGCGGGAGCACGACGGCCACCCGATCACCCATGACCAGGATCGACACGGAGCGATTCTCGCCTCCCGAGTCGTGGCAGGGAATCCGCCATCGGAGGTCATCGCTGTGCTCTTCGGTCGGCCGCATGTCGTCCTGTCCGCCGCGGGCTGGGTGGGCAGCACGACTGAACCGCGCGGGGCGCGCAGCGACAAGTGGAGTAGACCGAACGAGTACCCCAATCGTGATCAACCGCGTTGGGGTGCGGTGGTGCCGGTGTCCCTGGTCGTGCCGGGAGGGCGGCCGGCCCCGACGGGCCGTGGCCCACCGGCCGCTCTCCCGAATTTCCCCAGGGGTGAGTCTGAGCACAGCAACCTTTCGGCGCTCCGGCATTCTCCGGGTTCAAGATCCACCACGACTACCCCCTTTAGTCGAGTCGATGTACTGATCGTGACCACCGGCGCCGCGGCCTCTAAGGTCTCGGGTCGGTTCCGCCCCCGCGCGCGGGGCGAGCGGGCGACTTGCCCCCGCGTCGTCCGCCGGAGGGCGGGTGGATCCGTTCCGCGCGCGTCCCGCCTGCGGGAAAAACGTGATGTGCGCATGCCGGACAACGCTGATCGGTTGCCGCCGCGGGCCGAAGTGCGTTCTTGCGCACGGACGGGAGACCCGCGCCGGACGGTGCGGAAGGGCGGAGCGGCCCGGATGAAGGCGCCCGGACGAGGAACCGGGCGGCAGCGCAGAGTGATCGAGGAGCAGGGTTGATCGACAGGGTGACGCCCGCGGTGATCGCAGTCGTGTGCGGAGTCCTGCTGGCGGTGTTGTTGTTCGTGCCGTTCGTGGCCCGCGAGTACCGCTGGCGCGGCGGGCTCGGCGCGGGACGGATGCTGGTGGTGCTCGGTTTCGTCGTGCACTGCTGGGCGCTGATGACCTACACGCTGCTGCCGCTGCCGGAGGTCGGCCCGGGTTTCTGCGCCGACCCGGGCGAGTACGCCCCGCAGCTGGCGCCGCTGGACTTCCTCGCGGACTTCCGCGCGGCCTCGGGCGGTGTCGGCGCGCTGATGCGGGATCCGATGGTGGGGCAGGCGTTGTTGAACATCGCGCTGTTCGTGCCGCTGGGCATGTTCGTGCGGCACCTGTTCCGCACCGGCCGCGCCGGCACCGTCGCGATCGGGTTCGCCACCTCGCTGCTGATCGAGACGACGCAGCTCACCGGGGTGTGGTTCGTCTACCCGTGCGCGTACCGGCTGTTCGACGTGGACGACCTGCTGATGAACACGCTGGGCGCGGCGTTCGGGCTGCTGCTGGCGCCGGTGCTGGAACTGGTCGGCGGGAAGGCGCCGACCCGCCCGATGACGCCGCGTCCGGTGACGGCGAAGCGGCGGCTGCTCGGGATGGCCTGCGACGTGGCGGCGCTGGTGCTGACGGGCGCGGCGCTGCACAGCGGGGTGGTGGCGGTGCTGCTGCTGGCGACCGGAGCGCCGTCGATGGTGCTGCCGGATCCGGCGCAGGCGCTGCTGAACGCCTGGTTGCCGGGGCTGCTGGTCCTGGTGGTGCCGACGCTGGTGGGCAGCGGCGGCACGCTGGGGCAGCGGGCGGTGCTGCTGCGCCCGGCGCTCCCGGACGGCGCGCTGCCCGGCAGGCCGCGGCTGCTGGTGCGGGTGTTCTTCGGCAGCGGGCAGTACGTGCTGCTGGTCGGTTTCGCCGACCTCGGCCCGAGCGAGGTGAACCGGCTGGCGGTCGGGTTCGCGCTGCTGTCCGCGGTCGCCGTCTGGTTCACCGCGGAGCACCGCGGCATCTCCGCCTGGCTCGCCGGACTGTCCATGATGGACACCCGGATGCCGAGGTCGAAGTTCCGCGAGCGCAAGGGCGATCCGTTCACCCCCGGCGAGACCATCCTCGTCGGCAGCCTCCCCACCTTCGAACCCGGCGGCCGCGACCTCCGCGACCTCGTCGACCCCCGAGGAGTCGGAGCCCACCGCAGATCCGACCGGTGATCACCCGGTCTGATCGAGGTCGCGAGCCAGCCGCGCCGCCAGTTCGGGATCGGCGTGGACTTCGGCGGTGTGCCGCCACTCGGTGATGAGCTGGAGGTGAGGTGCGATCGAGGTCGTCGTGCGGAGGGCTTCCGCCAGCTCGGCGGCGAATTCTCGGGCGTCCTCGGCGGGGAGGGAGTGCACCCAGGGGAAGGCTTCCGCGACGGTGTCCGGCACCGGTTCGTCGTGCTGCACGCCGCTCAGCCGAACAGGAGCGGGGGCTGGGCGGTGTCCGCGGCGGCGATGCGGCGGGTTTCGGGTGCGCAGCCGCGGCAGGTGGGCCAGAACCAGCCCTCGGCGGAGTCGTCGGCGGTGAGCTCGCGGCCGCAGAGCGCGGTCACCTCGCGCGTGGCGGGGAAGCCGCCGCGGGGGCGCTGGTCCAGCGTCGCGTGACGTCGGCCGTCGGCGGGGAACCAGTGGAACGGGTACGGCATCGCACGCCGCCTTTCGGGG